>JBEKSX010000027.1:0-29855 GCA_049516635.1 Ignavibacteria bacterium
AGAGCTCAGGAACATTATTAAGCAGGTAGCACCAACTGATGTTACTGTGCTTATCACAGGTGAGAGCGGGGTCGGTAAGGAAGTAGTTGCAAAAGAGATCCACCGCCAGAGCAAGAGAAAAGATAAACCCTTTATTACCGTTAATTGCGGAGCTATTCCCGAAGGCATCATCGAAAGTGAGCTTTTCGGACATCAGAAAGGTTCTTTCACCGGGGCTTCTGAAACGAGCAAGGGATATTTTGAAGCAGCTGACGGCGGTACAATATTCCTCGATGAGATAGGGGAATTACCCATCCTGACCCAGGTCAAATTCCTGCGCGTTATTGAAAATGGAGAATATATTAAGGTAGGGGGTACCAAAACCGAATATGTTGATGTACGCGTTATAGCTGCCACGAATAAAAATCTCGAGTACCAGATCAAGATCCGTGCTTTTAGAGAGGACCTGTACTACCGCCTCAGGTCGATAAATATCTATATCCCTCCCCTGAGAGAAAGAAAAGAAGATATCAAACTCTTGTTCGATCATTTTGTAAGAGCATTCTGTAATAAGAATATAATCAATTTTAAAGGCATCTCTGATGATGCTATTGATTACATAATAAGCTACAGCTGGCCAGGTAACATCAGGGAACTGAAGAATTTTACTGAAAGTCTGCTTACGCTTAATCCCGATAAGATAATCGATAAAGAAGATGTTATCAAACAGCTTAATATGCCCGTTGGCGATTATAATCTCCCCGCCCCTCTTTCCCATTACCGTGAACAGGATGAAAGGCAGATCTTATTCAGGGCTCTATTCGAGCTGAAAACTGATATTATGGGTATCAAACAGCAGCTCGAAATGATGAACAACAATAGGGGGAACGTTACAAGTATCGATGGTCTCGTAATTCCCGAAGATAAGCTTGATTCATTTACTTACAGCGATTTCGAACAGGAATTTCTAACCTACTACTGGAATAAATATCATGGAAATATAAGCCGCATTGCTAATAGATTGAAAGTCAGTAACCGTACATTATACAGGAAATTCAAAAACTACGGGTTGAAAAATGGTAAAGTGTAATAAATATAGGACATTATTACTGCTATTATTGATTTTACTCTCCATGATATCATTTTCCTGTAATTATAGTTTTAAAGGGGCATCTCCGCCGGAAGGGATAAGGACGATATACATACCGGGCATACTTGACCAGAGTAGTTTCAGCCAGGCGAATCTGGGCGAGAATATGACGGTGATGCTGAAAAATAAATTTATAAAAGATCATACTCTTGAGTACGCGGAAAAAACATCGGCTGATGGCATGCTCACATGTGTGATTAAAAGCGTTACTGATGAACCTCTGGTTGTATCAGGTAACGAGCAGGTGTCAAAAAGGAAAATAACAATTACAGTTTCTGCAGATTTTCAGAACTTAAAAAAATCAAAGGCGATCTGGAAAAAGGATTTTTCAAATTGGGGTGATTACGAGAGTTCCAGCGGGGGGTTTTCGAAGCGTGATGACGGAATAAATTCAGCAATGGATAAAGTTACCGATGATATACTTCTGGATGTGATCTCTAATTGGTAACTTTAATAGCATCTATATTTTTATATAATTCAAATACTGGTTCTAATTGGAAAAAATTATATTATTTACTTACATTGGTTCCCTGATCATATTATTTGTATTCGGTTCCCAGGGTTTTACCATGATTTATTATTACTTCAAGTACAAAGGTGAACGTGATAAACTCGACGATAGGCTTGATGAATTTCCATTAGTTACTATTCAGCTTCCTGTATATAATGAAATGTACGTAGTAGAAAGGTTGATAAAAACTACCTGCGAAATTGATTACCCGATAGATAAACTTGAGATACAGGTACTAGATGATTCCACTGATGAGACGGTTGATATTGTTGCACAGATCGTAAAAGATTACTGGAAAATGGGTTTTGATATTACTCATATACATCGTAATGACAGGAGCGGATTCAAAGCAGGGGCATTGAAAGAGGGGCTAAAAACTGCAAAAGGCGAATTCGTTGCTATTTTCGATGCTGACTTTATACCAAGGAAGAATTTTCTCCAGGTTGTGCTTCCTTTTTTTAAAGATCCGATGATCGGGATGGTTCAAACAAGATGGGAGCATCTAAACAGGGGCTATTCTTTAATGACACAGATCCTTTCTCTTGCGCTCGACGGACATTTTGTTATTGAACAGCAGGTTCGCAATAAAGCTAGCTTCTTCATTAATTTTAACGGAACCAGCGGAGTCTGGCGTATATCTTGTATTTTTGATGCAGGAAATTGGGAAGCCGACACACTTACTGAAGACCTTGATCTTTCCTACAGGGCACAATTAAAGGGCTGGAAATTCAAATATTTAACTGATTTTACTACTCCGGCAGAAGTTCCTTCAGAAATAAATTCTGTCAAATCGCAGCAGTTCAGATGGACAAAGGGAGCTATCGAAACCGCAAGGAAGATACTTCCAAAAGTCTGGAAATCGAAACTTTCGTTCAAAATGAAAATTTTTTCGACATACCACCTGACAAATAACATTGTGTTTCCGTTCATACTGCTTGCATGCCTGCTCAATGTTCCGATCGTTCTTATCAAGAACTCTGGGCATTATGACACCTATTTCATGTTCATGTCAGTTTTCGTGCTTGCATTTATCGCTTCGTTCGTATTCTATTTGTATTCGCAGAAGGATGTTTATGAGGACTGGAGGAGCAGGGTTTTGCTTTTCCCGGTGTTTATGGCAGGTACCATGGGTTTTGCGCTTAATAATACTAAAGCTGTTTTTCAGGCATTAATAAAGAAGAGGACAGAATTTGTTAGGACACCGAAATACCTGATAGTTGATAAAGACGATACCTGGAAGGATAAAAAGTATGTACATGCCAAAGTAAGTTTTTCCGTAATACTGGAGTCTTTAGTTGCGCTTTACAGCTTTTCCGGAGTGATAATATCGATCATCACGCTCCAGATATCAGCCATTCCGTTCCAGCTTATGTTCTCGTTCGGTTTCGGGTTGGTTGCATATCTTTCAATCAAGCATGTAATAGATAACAATAAAAAATACGCAAAACAGGTTGGTTGATAACGATATAATAAAATATCTTATTGCGAAGTTTGAAGAAAAAGTGAGGGCTAATCCTCTATCACCGGAATTTGCTAAGCTGGCAAATTATTATCTGATAAACGGAAACGTGGATGAAGCGATCAATCTCTTGCATCTTGGGCTTAACTTCTATCCGGATTACGTTACAGCCAGAATACTGCTCGGGAAGTGTTATCTCGCCAACAGGTATTTTTTTGATGCAAAGAAAATATTCGAACAGATATTAACGGAATACCCGGACCTGGGCATCGCAAAGAAATATCTTGACATCGCCGAAGAGCTCACAAAAAATGAAGTATCACGCAGGCATGAAGATGATATCGTTCCTAAGCTTGACTTCAAAGCACCTGAGTTCAACGATTTTGATTTTAATTATAATCTTTTTCCGAGCTACGAGATGGATGATCTGACGAATGAAAAAAATGCTTCAGCGGATTTCGAAGAGTCTCAGGAATACAGGGAATTTAAAAAAATATTTGAAAACCCGCACTTTTTCCGGCGTGAGTCTGCAAAACCCTCATTCGAAAAGAAAAGACTGAAGAACAAATTCGAAGTGAAGATAATAACCGAAACTCTGGCTGATATATTCGCAAAACAGGGGAATTATTTTGACGCCATTGAAGCATATTCTCATTTGCTGAAAATAAAACCCGAACGGAAAGAACAGATTGAAAGCAAAATAAGCGAGGTAGAGATTCAGATACAAAAGCTAATAAACGACTTTTAAATCCTCTTCATCCGTCTGAGGAGGGTAGCAGAGGTGAACATTTTATTACTTTTTCGTTTTTAATTACCACACTTCCCGATTTAGCACCCTTATATTTCTGTACATTTTTAACCTGCGTATAAGAAACTTTGACAATTTTGGCATTCTTTGCTTTGCTGTAATATGCACAAATTGATGCCGCTGTCTTAATTATCTCCTTAGGTATAATCTCTGTTCCTTCAGGAATTTTCAATACTGTGTGAGAACCGCTCGTACCGCTAACATGAAACCAAAAGTCATTCTGCTTTGCATATCTCATCGTCAGCATGTCATTTGCTTTGCTGTCTTTTCCTACCCAGACCTCGAATCCACCTTTTAATTTGAAGATTCTAAAACGGGTAAGGTCTTTGGCGTTCTCTTCTATTGATTTTTCCACAGATATGCTCTATCCGTACTATTCCGATTCTTTTAATGCGTCGGCACCTGCAACAATTTCGAGCAGTTCTTTCGTGATAGATGCCTGTCTTGCTTTATTGAAGAACACCTGCAGGGTGTCTATCAGGTCGGTAGCATTAATGGTAGCAGAATCCATTGCCGTCATCCGGGCAGCCTGTTCAGAGGCATAGGACTCCAGCAGGATACGCCATATCTGTGTGTTGAGATGTTTAGGGAGAAGGTAATTGATGATCTCAAGGGAAGAGGGTTCGTAAATAAAATTGGGGATTACATTCTTGTACTTTACTTCTTCATCGGAGCTGTTACTGTCATCTAAAGAAACAATCGGGAGAAATTGTTCTTCAATTATCTTTGATTGTATAGCGGACTTAAATTCGTTGTAAACAACTATAATTTTATCGAAAGCTTTTTCCCTGTAACCTGCCAGGATATCGTTAACTACTGTTACGGCATTGTCGAATATAAGCTTATCGAACAGGCTGGTATATTTAGCGTATATCTCATACCCCGCTTTGGAGAAATAGTCAGAACCTTTCTTTCCGATGCAGATGATTGAGAGATTTCCGGAAGTAAGGAAATCGTTATACTTCTCACGGATCATACTCTCAGCAGCTTTTATCAGGTTGCTGTTAAAAGCCCCCGCCATCCCTCTATCCGCTGTAACTACCATGAAGCAGATTTTCTTGATCTCTCTTTCTTCGAGCAGGTCATTTTCAATATTTTCTACGCATAGGATTAAGCTTTTTATTATCTCTGCGATTTTTCTTGCGTATGGCCTTGCAGAAAGTACGTTTATCTGCGCCTTCCTGAATTTAACTGCAGCAACCATTTTCATAGCGCGCGTAATCTTCTCGATGCTTTTTACGCTCGATATCCTTCGTTTTATTTCTCTTAAGGTAGCCAATTATTTATTCTGCGGAGACAGATCCAGTTTGTTATATTTTTCGATGAGTAATTTTTCGAGTTCCTTAGTGTCTATCTTGCATGAAGCCGGGTTCGCCGAAATTAACGCTTCATGTATGGAATTAGCTTCGTTGTCATAATACTTGTGAAGGCAGAAGCCCAGCCGGTACCTGTCGTTCATGACGGGTATTATATCCTTTAATTCTTCTACCATATTGTATATCATCTTCACGGGTGAAGATGGGTCTTCTTCTTTTACCTTTGCGGGAGGTTTCGTTGTCATAATTGGATTTATTTAATTGACACTTTGAAATTAGTTGTAAAATCTTTTAAAATATTATTAAGACCTGTTATCATTTCATCGCTAAGGTCCTTCTTTGCAGCTATCTCATCGAGCACATCTTTATGTTTAAGTTCCATCATTTCAAGGAATTCCTTTTCAAATCTTTCTACTTCTTCAAGAGGTATTTCATCCAGGTAACCGTTAGTTCCGGCGAATATTATGGCGATCTGGTTCTCGACCGGGTACGGATCGTATTGTCCCTGCTTCAATATTTCCACCAGGCGCGAGCCCCGCCTTAATTGCTGAAGTGTTGCTTTATCGAGATCAGAACCGAATTTTGTGAAAGCTTCCAGCTCCCTGTATTGTGCCAGGTCTATTCTCAGTGTTCCTGCAACTTTCTTCATTGCTTTTATCTGTGCTGAACCCCCTACACGTGAAACCGAGATACCAACGTTGATAGCCGGTCTTACTCCTGCGTTGAATAGATTCGGTTCCAGGTATATCTGGCCGTCTGTAATAGATATCACATTGGTAGGGATATAAGCCGATACGTCACCGGCTTGTGTTTCGATCACCGGCAATGCTGTAAGGCTCCCGCCCCCCAATTCTTCACTTAATTTCGAAGCTCTTTCAAGAAGCCTGGAATGCAGATAAAATACATCACCCGGGTAAGCTTCACGTCCCGGAGGTCGTCTTAGGAGTAAAGAAATTTCCCTGTATGAGGCTGCCTGCTTTGATAGGTCATCATATATGCACAGGGAGTGCCTGCCTGAATCACGAAAAAATTCGCCCAGTGAAGCACCCGAATACGGAGCTATGAACTGCATTGGCGCAGGATCCGAAGCTGTTGCAGAAATGACTGAGGTATATTCCATTGCGCCGGTTTCTTCAAGTTTTGCTACAACCTGTGCCACCGTAGATTTTTTCTGGCCTATTGCAACATAAATACAAAATACATCTTTGCCTTTTTGGTTTATGATGGTATCTATAGCAATAGCGGTTTTACCAGTTTGTCTATCACCAATGATCAGTTCTCTTTGACCTCTGCCTATAGGTATCATCGAGTCGATCGCTTTGATACCCGTTTGAAGAGGTTCTTTCACCGGTTGTCTTTGTATAACACCAAGTGCTTTCCTCTCTATAGGCAGAAATTTTTTGGTTATTATAGGTCCCTTCCCGTCAACCGGTTGTCCGAGAGGGTTGATAACCCTGCCCATCATCTCTTCTCCGACCGGCATTGATGCTACTCTTTTGGTACGCTTTACTTCATCGCCTTCCTTCACCTGAGTATAGTCACCGAACAGTATACATCCTACATTGTCTTCTTCCAAGTTCAGAGCCATACCGAAAACACCATGCGGAAATTCGATCAATTCACTTGCCATGCACTTCTTCAAGCCGTAAACGCGCGCAACTCCGTCACCTATCTGCACCACGGTTCCGACATCGTAGATATCTATTTCTCTTTCAAATCCCGATAACTGTTTCCGAAGTATAGCTGATACTTCATCTGGTTTTACTTCAGCCATTGTAAATTATTGTAATTCCTTTACTTTAGTTTATATTCGTTTTTTAAAGTTTTAATGAATTTATCACTGTCAGGGCATTTGTAGACTTTATTTATGAGGTCGTACCCTTCGTTTGTCTTTCCGATGGATTGGTAATCCGCTACAATCGGAGCGAGCAGTGCTTTCACGGCTCCCGCATCGGTATTGAAAGTATCATCGTTCACATTTGCAGGGCAATCGAAGCCTGATGTCGTGTATTGTTTCAGATCTGCTTTGAGCTCTTTTATATGTTCCAGAACTTTATTTTCAAATTGTTTATTAGCGAAGATAAACTTACCATCTTTAAATTTATATATTGCTATCGGGAAAGCGGATTGCGCAAAATTTGTGAAGGCATAGGCGAATATATCATTGTAGCCTATTACTTCTTTTTCTCCATCATTATTAATGTCTTTAATCTCATACCCCGAATTTCCCCACCAGATGGAATCTGTAAATATAAATTTGTCCTCCGTTATTTTTGCTGCAAGCAGATAGGTGCAGCAATGCGCACCGCCCGAATATGTCTCGATGAATATAAATTTATTGCCTTTGCCTTCAAGGTCATCAGTATTTATAGATGTAATCCTGTAGTCCAGACATTCTTCTTTGTAAATGATATTATTATCTTTTGATACGATCAGATCGGAACAGTATTTTGATGTATCATAAATACCTTTAAGATCGTAAGGAATGAACTTGAAATCGATCGTGTCAGGGATCTGTGGATAGACCTTATTAGTAATACAGAACAATGAACATAATATCATAAGACAGATCTTCTTCATATTTCGTTGAACCTTCCTTCCTTGAGCTGTAAATATAACAGATCCAATTGCCTTGCAATGCTTGCATCGATAATGGTATCGTCTATTTGTGCAACAAAGCCCCCTTTAAGGGATGGATCTAAAGTATAGCTCGCATCAATGTTCTTTCCTGTATAAGCTTTTAGTTTGTCGGACAATTGTTTTTTTTCTTTATCGTTCAGCTTAATGGTAGTTCTTATGTTAGCTTCGGCGATGCCGTTCGTTTCATTTAAAAGGTCATTGTAATCCTGGCAGATATCATACAAAAATCTTTCCCTGTTCTTTTCGGTAAGCATGATTAAAAATTTCATCATCAGTTTGCTCACTTTTTTGGATACCAGCAGTTCCAGTATCTTGACCTTTTTATCAGGAATTATAATGGGGGTAGCTAGAAAGAGCTTTAAGTCACGTGAACTTTCAATCAATTTTTTTAGGTAGGCAAGATCTTTTTTTATTCTTGCAGTTGCTTTTGTTTCAGATGCTACCTGATATAATGCTGTTGAATATCTTCTGGCTACCTTTTTATTTATCATGATATAACAGACATGTTAATTTTTCGGTATCCTTTGAATAAATCCATCTATTATTTTCTTTTGTTTTTTTGCATCCAGGTTTTCATCAAGTATTTTTCCAGCTGCCTGAATAGCAAGGTTCGCTATTTCGCCCCGTAATTCGTTTAATGCATCTATTTTCTTCCTTTCAATCTCTTCCTTTGCTTTTTGTATCATATTACTTGTCTCTTCATGGGTTTTCTTAACCAGATCGTTTCTGATCTTCTCAGCGAATTCTTTCCCTTCAATTATTATCTTTCTCGATTCTTTATCGGCTTTTTCCAGGCGTTTTTTGTTTTCCTCAAGCAGTTCTTCAGCTTCTGCTCTTAATTGCTCGGCTTTTTCAACGGAGCTTCTTATAGACTGTTCTCTGCTTGTTAATGAGGTTAAAAGCGGTTTCCACGCAAATTTTTTAAGAATGAGCAGGAGAATGATAAAAATAATTATCGTCCAGATAATGAGACCCGGCTCTACAGAAAGCAGAGTATCCTCGGGTGTTTTCTCCGGCTTAAGAAGCATAAAAATATAATGAAATTTCGCAAAGAAAATATTTGCTAGCTGCATTTATGATTTTTTTATAAAATTATAAGATTATATGCAAAAAACCGGTTTTTAGCGGTTTATTTACCCGCCAGAATGAAACAAATAACCAGAGCGAATAGAGTAACCCCCTCTATCAATGCTGCGGCTATTATCATGGTTGTTCTTACATCACCGCTTGCTTCAGGTTGCCTGCCTATAGCTTCCATTGCGGAGGCGGCTAATTTTCCGATTCCAAGTCCGGCTCCGATGACTGCAAGCGCTGCACCTATCCCGGCTGCGAAAACTGCTAAATTCATATTATGATTTTATCCTTTCTGAAATTTTTAAATTTCACTTTTAATTTGAATTCTGTTAATTTTTCTCAATGTTCCTGATGAACTGCCATACCGATAAATAAAGCAGAAAGTATGGTAAATATATATGCTTGTAATAATGAAATCAGTATTTCAAGAAGATCGATGAACAATGCGAAAGCGATCGAAACAGGTGTTGCCCCGTAGCCAAGCGTAAAAATAAGCCCTATCAATGCCAACACTACAATATGTCCTGCTGTCATATTCGCAAAGAGACGGATACAGAGTGCAAAAGGTTTTGTGAGAAGCCCAAGAAATTCTACGATCACCATTACCGGAATAACTAATATAGGCATACCCGGAGGCAGTAATCCCTTCCAGTACCCGAATACTCCGTTATTCTTCATGCCGAGAGCCTGTATCATTACGAACGTTATTATTGCAAGCCCGGCGGTAATACTTATGCTTCCCGTCGGGGTCTGCAAGAAAGGAATTAAGCCCAGTAAATTACACGTCAATATGAAGAAAAACAGAGTGAAAAAGAACGGGAGATATCTCTCTCCGGCTTTGCCCATCGAGGGTATAACTACGTCATCACGCAGGAATACCATTATCATCTCTACAAAATTTCCGAAACCTTTAGGAATGCGGTTCTTCCTGTTGCTCCGTGCGGCTAATGAAAGTATGATAATAAGTAAGACCGCCGCTATTATCAGCATGAATACTTTATTGGTTATCGAAAGATCGAGCGAAAATGAACCAATCTGTATCGGGGCAAACTTGAACAGATCGTGGTCAATTATGTGATGAATGATCCAGTTGTCTTCTTTCCCGCTGCCGGTCTGAGCGAGAGTATCTGCTGAATTATATATTAATTCTGTGAGTAAGGTCATTTATTGTTTGTTGACAGGTTCAATTTGAACTTCTCTTCAGGATTCTTTTTTAATAAGTAATATATTTCTATGCTCATAAACAAAAAATAGAAGAAAAATACTGATGATATCAGACTCGTAGTTTCGAAATTACTGAAGGAGATTAATATGATCAAGAATGTAAACACGATTATCATTCTTATCAACATTCCCCCGAATATTATCACCATAAAGCTTTTTGTCTCTTTGATCAGTGCCCATTGAATCATTGCGTAGCCTAAGATGACATTGATCAGGCTAATAGTATAACCCAATACGATAGAAAGAATTTGTGTTAGGGAAGCGTAGTGTGAAAGGGGGTAAACACTGATTAGAAACACTATAAAAGTTGCAATAAAAACATTTCTGATAAAATTAAACTTGATCTTTTTTATCCCTGTCACTGTATTTGTTAAAGTTGTACGCTTTCAATGATTTCAGAAGTCCGATAAATCCCGCAGAAGCCCCGATAATTACTCCGGCTATCAGTAGTATAGAACCCGTATTGAAAACATTATCCAGCCAATACCCGATCAGGACACAAACTACAATTGTCAAACCATACTGCAATGGGGCTTCAGCATATGCCCAACCGGAACGATAAGATGAAGCTGCTTTCTGTATTTGTGACGGTTTTATTTCCTTTTCTTTGTTTTTTTCCGTCATTTCACAGCTTATTTCTTATATAATTTACTAAAATAGCTAATATTTGAAAAAATGTCAATTTAAAGAATAATGGGTTGAATTGAGTCTGTTGCTTTAAAAGTATAATTATGAATTTATGGTAAGATCGAGTACAGTTGGTGTTTTAAAACCGGAGCCAGTCTCTCGGATTTAAAGAGGTCTTATTGTGCCATATCTCAAAATGTAGTATCTGCCCCTCGGGGTTTTCTCCGCTTTTTCCAATAACCTGGTTTACTCTTACTTTATCACCCGGTTTAACGGAAATGTCACTCAGGACAGCGTACACCGATCTGTAGTCGTTATCATGCCTGATAATAACAACTTTACCAAAGTAAGGTACATTGCTAACTATACTTACCGTTCCGTTAGCTACAGAATAAACTTTCGAGCCGAAAGCTATTGAAATATCAATACCGTTATTAAATAGCCTTGTTGCTGTTGCGTTATTAATATTATCTCCGAAACTATTCTTAACCAAGCACAAATCTGCCGGAGTATTTAAGCTTCCTTTTAGTTTATCAAAATTATCAGACACATAGTTTATCCTCGAGGTCTTTGTGCTTCGGAAAGAGCGTTTATTTTCTGTAAAGTTATTGATGTAGTTCCTGATAGTGTTTAATTCGGTATTCTTTCTGTCAACATTGAATTCATTCATTTCCGATTCGTACTCTACCTGTGATTTAAATGAGATGAGCTTATTCAATGTGTCTTCCATTTGTTTTGCTTCGTTTCTTCTTGATTCTATATAAAATCGCTTCGATGAGGTTGATAGGTTGACCATATTTTTCTTTTCTTCCAGAATGAACTTCTTATTTTTAAGATCCTGAAGCTCTTTTCTTCTGCTTTGAGCGAATTTCTGGAGATACTGGTTCCTACGTAGATATTCATTTGGTGTCCGTGAACTGAGAAGCAGTTCAAGCTCGTAATTCTTCCCGTGTTTGTAAAGGTTGATGATATTTGCCTGCAGGCTTTTTTGTGTTCTTGCAACTTCAGTTTCAAGTGATACTATAGTATTTGTTTCAATCGCTATCTGTTCGGGAGATAAATATTTCACGTTCTGGTAATTTTTCAGAAAATCGTTCAAGGTATTTAGTATCGAAACAATGCTGTCTATTCGCTTCTGTACTGTTAGAGCAAGAGAGGAGTTGATTCTTATTTTACTTATACTCTCGTCTATTTGTTTTTGGATGTGCTCTATCTGCCTGTTCTTATCATTGAGGATCTCGTCATACCCCGCACCTATTGCAGCAACTGAAGCAGCAAATACAAGAACATAAATATATTTTGAAAGCCCGTTTATTCCCATTTTATGAGCTTAGCCGATTTCGGTATTTTTATTTTGAACGTGATATCTTTTTTATTGATTGTTTTATTGTCATAATCGAGCCATACGGTTTGTTTTTTATCCGGCTTTTTAATCACTACCTGATTAGGAAAATTTATTTCTGATCCTGAGACTGTTTCCTTGCTGTATTTTGAATAACTCACCTCCAGGAGAGTTGTGCCGTTCTGATCATATACATTGTATTTATTTAAAGAGAAGCTGGCGGGCTCTATCAGGTATCTCCTTGTCATCAGGTCACCGGTACTCTGCAATACGTAAGCATTATCCTCTGCTCCGGCGTTTAAGCTGTCATTAGGACCCTCAATAAAATGAAAAGAACCGGAGAAGCTGTTGATAAGCTCATCGAAAGATATCTTTATTCTGAGGATCGCATCAATATTGTTTTCCGTAGTCGGTCCGGTGATTGCTTTATTTTCCTGTGCATTATAATAGGTAAAATCATTCCTTGTGATTAGTGCAGATGCGATACTTATACCAAAAGGTCCTTCGATCTTGAGATATACAGTATCGGGCTTTTTGATCTTGATATCTATGCTTCCCGAACTGGACATATCCGGTGAATCAAATGAAATACTGCCTGATGCTTCCAGTGATTGTATAAGACTAAAACCGAGGTTCAGCCTGTCCTTTATTTCCTTGACCGGGACCTGCTTCAGCTCTACCGCAGTTTCCTTGGAACCGGAACACGAATAGATGCTGATTATAGCTAAAGAAATTATTAAGTAGACTGTAAATCTATTTGTCATTCGGTATTCGTTAATTCGTGAAGTTATCCAATTCAATGCTTGAGCATTTCTTCTCTAAATCTTTTAAGCAGCTTCTTTGTGAAAGGACTTTCCATATCTCTCATCCTTTCCGGGTGCCATTGAACCCCAAGGAAGAATTCTTTACCGTTTTTATTTTCCCATTCGATCGCTTCAATTATTCCATCCGGGGATTTAGCTGATACTTTGAGCCCTTCACCGAGCCTGTCGATACCCTGATGGTGTGAACTGTTAATAACACCAGCCCCTTTCTCAACGATGCTCTGTAAAAGGGTTTTATCATACACAATAACATCGTGCTCTCTGTCAATTGCATCATCGATCTTCCTGTGGTTTACACCCCTGATTGTTTCGATATCTTTTATCAGGCTCCCGCTTAGTTTACAATTAATTAGCTGCATGCCCCTGCATATTCCCAGAATAGGGAGATTATTTTGTAATGCATAGTCAAGGAGGCGGAATTCGAAGCCGTCCCTTTCAGGGACAAATTCGTCTTTTTTATTTTTGACATCAAAATCGTTGTAGAATTCGGGAAAGATATCATCGCCGCCGCTCAGCAGAAGAGAAGAACATTCTTTGATATTATCGAAATTATTCTTCTTATAATCGAGGACCTTATTATCTACGTTTCCTTTTTCAAGCCAGGAAAGGTAAAAGTCGAAATTCCTGTCACATCTTGATATCCCTGCAATTTTCTTCATAGCTTTTGTTGTTCTTTGGTAAGTTGATTCAGTTTTTCCAACAAAATTTTATCGTTTTCAGAAATTTGCAATTTTATTTTTGCATAGTAAAGTGGATAATCAGACAGCAATTTCATTTTAGCTCTGTACGTTGCAGAATTATCTGATTTTGCGTAGTTTAATCGCACAAAGTCTTTCTGTGTTGTAAGTATACAATCCGACCTGCAGGATTGATATGTTTCGATGATATTGTTAATATCTTTTTCCGTAAAATCATGGTGATCCGGGAAGGGTAAAAAAGCATCTACAGAGATTTCCATTTTATCCATCAGGATCTTGAACGAATCCGGATCCCCCAGTCCGCAAAATATCGTTGCCCGAAAGTTTTTTTTGTCCAATACTTCATTTTTTACATTCCTAAAAGAATCCAATATATACCTGCATTCACTGGTCCGGTATAAAAGCTTTTTGTTCAGTTTGAAATCATCCGAACCGAATTTGTAGTTCTTCACGATGATATCCGCACGCAAGAGATTTTTCATCGGCTCCCTGAGCATACCCGCTGGTAGCATGAAGCTCTTTGTATTCCGGTCTACCATCACTATATCGAGATCTCTGTATAATTTCCTGTGCTGAAAACCGTCATCTATTATCATGATGTCGGGTTTAAATTTTTTGTACGCAAATTTAGCTCCGGTGGTCTTATTATCTGAAACGATTAGCAGCCCTTTCCCGCCGGTCATACCTTTGAAATTTTCCAGAAGCATCAGGCTTTCATCTCCGAAGTTATCTATATTCAATTTTCTTTCTTCGTTTTCATAACCGAGCTCGGCTACCTGAATATCATCGTACGTTCTCTTATATCCTTTATTGATAATAGCAACAAGCTTGTTCTTGCTGAGGAAGTAACGTGCAAGGAATTCCACCATTGGGGTCTTACCTGTTCCCCCGGAAGAAATATTGCCTACCGAAATGAGCATTGTATTAAAACCTGAAGACTTGAGTATACCAAGGTTGTACATTTTGTTCCTGATATAAACAACAATACAAAACACCATGCTAAACGGCAGTAAAAAGTATTTCATCTTTTCCATCGTTTCAATTAATCTTTAAATATTTTCTTGATGTTTCCACTAAAAATTTTATGTATGATTTACATTATCGTTTAAAGTTACAGTTTATAAGAGGCTATTCGCTTCTTATATTACATTTAAATATGGTTTTATTTGCTGCACAGCAGAAGAAGCAGCATCCGAATCGCCCAGTATATTCCAAATCTCTTTTAACTTTTGTTCGATTCCTGACCTGTACCGTTCGTCTGTTAATATTTTCCGTGATTCGGTGAGAAGATTATTCACCGTAAAATCGTGTTGAATAAATTCACTGATGAAATTTTCTTTTGCGAGGATATTTACCATTCCGAGATTGTTTACTTTTACTACAGGTTTCAGGAGATAATAATTCAGCAAAAATGTTTTATAGAATATCAAGAATGGAGTTCCTATCAGGGCACATTCCATCGTTGCAGTACCGGCTTTGGTCATCACGAGATCGGAGTTCAATATCATCTCGTAGACATTTTCACCTGTGAGATTAAATTGATTCAGCTCTTTGCCGAACTTTTTAAAAACCGATTCATCTATTCCTTCAGCTTTACTAATATTTACCTCTATATCGAATTCCTTGCCGAGCTGTACTGCAGTCTCCAGAAGTATAGGTAAATGATGGATTATCTCGTCCTTCCTGCTGCCTGGCAGAATGCTTATTACTTTTGTTTCGCCGTAAATTTTTTTCTTCTTTGTATTTTCGGAAAGAAATTTTTTGATCCTGCTCACCAGCGGATGTCCGGTATAAACTGCGTCTATTCCGTATTTTTTGTAAAATTCCACTTCAAAAGGAAAAACAACAAGGACTTTATCTATACATTTCTTTATGGTAAATACTCTCTTCTGGTGCCACGCCCATATTTGAGGTGAGATGTAATATATAATCTTTTTGGTATAGAAAGTTCTTAATTTTTCTGCAAATGCAAGATTAAATCCTGGATAGTCAGTAAGAATTATGATATCCGGATCTGCCTCTCTGACAAATTCTGCACATTCCTTAAGCGCTTTCTTGAAGAACCCGTATTTTTTTATAACATCCAGAAATCCGATAGTTGACAGCTCCCTGATATGATAAAACAATTTTACCCCTTCTGAAGTCATCCGGTCACCGCCGAGCCCGTAGAATTCTAATTTATACTCGCTGCATTGTTTTTTCAGTTCGTGTATCAATGCAGAGGTATGAAGATCGCCTGATTGTTCTCCTGCGGAGAGAAAAATTTTTTTGACAGAAGATGTGCGGGCAGAGATGTTCTCGCTGGCCATCACCTTAATTATGGATTAAAACATAAATGAGCAGTATCATTAATATACTGAAGGACATTGCCTGGAAAGTTCGTTTTTCCGAGTTGAATCCGGCTGAAAGATCAAGCTTCAGCTTCGATTGCTTTTCGGAATCGTATTGTTTAAAGTTCGGGAAGAGCTTATTGACCGAATTGTAATAATCATTATATTTTTCCTTGAACTTGTTCCGCAAAAAATCTTCTTCGTCCTTTATGATAAAGTAATACTGCAGGTAAAAATACAACAAACCGACTATCTGAAGATAGGGGAAGAGCGAATTAGCCATAATGCTTATCCCGAAGTAGATTATCATATCGCCTGCATAGAGGGGATTTCTGATATAAGCAAAAGGTCCCTGAGTAACGAGCGTCGATGCACCTACCTTCGTAGTTCTGGTTTCGCTACCGGCATAAGAGACTCCCCAGAATCTTAACGCTTCACCAATCAGACAGACAATAAATCCTATAATGAGTGTGGTGAGTGTGGGTCTGCCAAACAGAAAAAGAGGGATAAGAAAAGGCAGGGGAGTATAAGAACGATATTTGAAAAAGAATTGTCCTGTGGTCATATTTTATCCTCTCAGAAAAACTTCCTTTCTTTTCAGTGATGCAGTTTGTCTGTGTTTGATATTCTTTTTTGAGATTATTTTTTCCAGCTTACTCTTAATATCCGAAAAATTTTTATATTCGAAATATGTGATGTTGTTCTTCCAGCAGTATGATGCGAGCGATTTCTTTGCGAAGACTATATCGGCATAGTGCGTTACGCAAGCATCGGAATACCCGTCACCTATGTAAACCGATATTTCATCATCAGCTGTCATGTTCATGAGGAGATTCCTTTTACAGCAACCGCACTTGGTACATTCGGCATCAGAAAAAGGAAATTCGAGGTGAAAACTTTTTTCATCTTTAGAAAGCACAAACTTATTTGCATAATAAGGCAGTTCAAAATTATATTTTTTCAGGATACGCTGAATGTAATAGTCCATACCCTCGCTCATAATAGTTATCGGCAGGTTATTCTGCTCGCAAAATTGCTTAAACTCAAGAAAATATTCATCAAGCTGCTGATTTTCTATTATACGGTTAAATATCTCTAGATCGAAGTTTTCGATCAAATCACATTCTTTTAAAAAGCATTCGCGTGCGCCTATCTCAAGGTTTTCGAATTTTCTGATAATCTCATACCAGGTCTCTTTTTCCCTGATAAAATAGTTGCCTACAGCCATCCATGTGTCCAGCGTAGTAATGGTCCCGTCGAAATCACAGTATATTATTAATTTGCTCATGCAGAGTAACAAAATAATTTTAATTAATTGTTTATTCAAGGTAAGTGATTTTGCAATAATATGGGATAAATATGTCATCTTGCAGATAAGCTGCGGTCTCCGTGCTCTTAGCAGAAATTACATCACATCTTTAACATTTTTTTATTTATCATATTCATGTAATTTGATATTGTAATCCTTTAATATTTGTAAAAGACATCTTTTATGCCGGATAAAGTAAATAAGCTACAAGAGAAAATAGCTCAGTCAACCTTAATTCCTGAGAAAGTTGACCTGTTAAATGAATTAGCTGAAGCACTCCGAACATCGGATATGGAAGCTTCTTTAAGAACGAGCAAGGAAGCTATCGAGATCGCCTCTAAAGCAAATTACAGGGGAGGTCTTGCAAAAAGCTTGTGGAATGCAGGCGTGGGATGCCGTTTTCTCTCGCATTATGATGATGCATTCAAATATTTCGAAGAAGCCTTGAAGATTTATGAAGAGATAAATGATCCCCGGGGCAAGGCAAAAGTCATCAATTCGTATGCAAATATTTATGCGAACCGCGGTGATTATCAAAATTCTCTTAAGAATCTGTTTATCGCCCTGGAACTGGTTAAGTCCGTCAATGAAAAAGAGCTGGAAGCGGCTATTCTGGCTAATATAGGTCTGAATTACCAGGAGATGGGAGATTACCCGACCTCTCTCGAATACTATTTGAAAAGCATGCAGACCTATACTGAGAACAACCTGTATATTCCGGAAAATCTGTACAATAATATTGGTATTGTTTATCAGGGAATAGAAGACTACCAAACGGCGATGGAGTATTATTTCAAAAGCTTGGAATTAGCAAAGAACAAGGGAAATAAGCTCGATACGGCGTTTGCTCTGATCAATATTGCAGTTGTATCCAGCACTATAAACGAACATGAGAATGCTTTACAATACCTTAACGAAAGTCTGAAGACACTGGAGAATATCGGGCACAAGCAAGGGACTACCGATGCACTGAGCCATATAGGTTCTGCGTACATCGGCTTGAATGATCTTGATAAAGCTCTGGAGTTTCAATTTAAAGTGCTGAAGCTCCGAGAAGAGATAGCTGACCAGCCGGGCAAGGCTGCAGCTATGAATAAGATAGGTGACATATATTTCAGTATGAGGAATTATCCTGCCGCCCGGAAACATTATCTTGACAGCCTGAAGGTTTCAAGACAGGCAGGCAACATTATAAACGAAACCAAAACCCTCATCAACCTGGGAAACCTATCATTCAGAATTGGCGAGAACGAAATGGCTCTTGAGTATTTGTCTAAAGCCCTGAAGCTTGCCGAAGAACGGAACGCTAAAAAAGAGATCTTTGAGATACACAAAGCCCTGTATCACGGGTATAAGCAGTTGGGAAATCTGCCCCGGGCGCTCGAACATCACGAAAAATTTTACTCAATAGAAAAGGAAATATCTAACCTCGAATCGGATAAAAAGCTGAAGGCCCTTACTGTACATCACAGGATAAAGGATGCAGAGATAGAAAAAAGCATTGCCATCAGGGACAAAGAGATATTCATGCTGAAGAATGTTGAGCTGGCTCAGCTCAACGAGAAATTAAATAAACTCAATGACGAAAAGAATGAACTGCTTGGCATCGCCGCTCATGACCTGAAAAATCCGTTGTCCGGAATACTGAGCTTTTCCCGGAAGATACAGAAGAACTTCGACACGCTTAAAAAGGATGATATTTGTATGTTCTGTAACGAGATGGAAAAAGCTTCTGAGAAAATGTTCGAGCTTATTACCGATCTGCTGGATGTGAATGCGATAGAGTCGGGAAAGCGGAGCACAAAGATAGAGCACTTTGACCTCGGGGTACTCTGCCAGCGTGTCGTGCTTGATTATACCCCGCGTGCCGAAAGCAAGAATATCCGCATCCATTATAAATACGACGAAGTACCGAAATTAACTGCAGACAGAAGCGCGTTAAGGCAGGTACTCGATAATCTTATTTCGAATGCGGTTAAATTCACGCCACCGGGTAAAAATGTGTATCTTCATGTTTCACATGATGCCAATAAAATTCGATTTCTAATAAAAGATGAAGGTCCGGGCTTTACACTGAAAGATAAGACTAAATTATTCTCTAAGTTTGCAAGATTGAGCGCAATCCCAACAGGAAATGAACATTCAACCGGGCTTGGATTATCAATAGTTAAAAAGCTGACCGAAATACTTAATGGGGATGTCCGCTGCCAGAGTGGGGAAGGCAAGGGGGCTGAATTTATCGTTGAAATACCGGCTGATTTCTCGAGCCCTGAGTCTGCGTAATATTGTGTTGAAAATTCAGTTGTTAAGAAGTTCAATAAGCTGTTATATAATAATATAACAGCTTATCATTGTTCGTTATGGAGGTAACATAACGAGGGAACGTAAAAAATTCAATAAACGCGGAAATAATAGCTGTAGCTCATCAGAAACAGCACAAATAAACTTATTACCGCACATGAAGCAGAAATGATCTTCTGCGTAGAGATTTTTAATTTGTTCATTTTTCTCTCCTTTTACTTTTTTTCTATCTTCTATACATTAAGATGACTTAAAGCGATAAAAGGTTGCATTCATGAAACTATAAAAGTATTTTTTTGTTCTTTACAATTACTTATTCACAAATATATTATTAATGGAAGGAGAAAAATCATGTCCAGAGTAGTTCATTTCGAAATTGCAGCAAAAGACGTCAACAAGGTTAAAGATTTCTATTCGAATGTATTCGGGTGGAAAATAGAGAGCTGGGGAGGACCCATGGATTACTGGTTGGTATCAACGGGTGACGATAAAGAAATGGGTATTAACGGTGCGATATTTAAGAAAGAAGGACCACAGACGATAATTAATACAATCGGTGTGAAAAATCTTGATGAGTCTATTAAGATCGTGGAAAAGCACGGGGGAAAAGTTTCATCACCCAAGAATGCAATCCCGGGAGTCGGATATTTTGCTTACTGTGAAGATGTCGAAGGGAATAAGTTCGGTATGATGCAGCCCGATGAAAAAGCAAAGTAAAATTAAACTGACACAGCAGGGTTAATCTGCTGTGTCAGCATTACATCTTTTGCGTAATGATTATTAATGAAATACTATAGTTCTAATTTATCTTCAAGTATATAATTTGTGAGAAGGTTTATAGCCTGGTCAACGTCTTTCAGGCTCAGCGTTTCGACCGAGGAATGAAGATATCTGGTTGCTATGGATAAGACACCGATGGGAATTCCTCCTCTCACTGTTGATATCGGATCGGCATCAGTTGAAGTGTAACCCTGGTCTATATCTACCTGGTATGGTATCTTTTTCTTTTTTGCTGTTGAGATAAGACCTTCGGATATCTTATGATTGGTTCTTACACCCCTGGTAATAACCGGTCCATAACCCAGTTTTGTATCACCGAATCTTTCTTTAGAAATTTCGGGACTATCGGTAGAAGGCATTACGTCTATCGCTATTGCTGCAGTTGGTTTAAGTGTGTATGCTGCACCGCGAGCAGACCATAACCCTGTCTCCTCCTGTGTCGAGGAGACACCGTAGACTGTTTTCTTGAGATTTTTCATCTTCGCAAGATTGCGAAGCACCTCGGCAACTACATATATACCGACCCTGTTATCCCAGCATCTTGCCATGGCGTTGCCTTCAACAAGTTCCTGAAAATCTTCGCCGAAAACAACCGGGTCACCGATGGAAACATATTTTTCGGCTTCTTTTTTGTCTTTAGCTCCGATGTCTATCCACATCTCGTGTATTTTCGGGATCTTTCTTTCTGCGGGAGGCACTATATCCAGATGGACCGAAGTCCTTCCGACTGCTCCATGTACGACCCCTTTCTTAGTAAGTATCCTTACCCTGTGTGAAGTGAGAATGGAAGTGTCGATCCCCCCGACAGAGCTGAAATATATGAACCCTTTATCATTGATATAGTTTACTATCAATCCGATCTCATCGGAATGCCCTACGATCATTATTGATTTCTCGTGATCAGGATTCAGCACGGCTGAAAGATTACCGTGGACGTCTCTACTGATATTTTTGCAAAATTTAGAGACCTCGTTCTTCCAGATCTTCTGGACTGGTTCTTCATATCCTGAGGGCGAAGGTTCATTCAGCAGTCTTTTTAGAAATTCTTTCTGATATTCTGTCATGTTTTATTATTTATAATTATATGAATTACAAAATCTATATGTTAAATAAAATTTCAATTGTCGATCGGAGTATAGCTGTCATTGAACTGTACGTTAACGATAGTCGATATCCCTTCCTCAGCCATCGTTACCCCGTACATCGAATCCGATGCTTCCATGGTCCTTTTGTTGTGTGTAACAATTATAAACTGTGTGTCCTTTGAAAATTTTCTGATTATCTTGATGAACCTGTCGATGTTAGCATCATCAAGCGGCGCATCGACCTCATCCAGTATACAGAATGGTGAGGGTTTAACCTGGTAAATAGCAAACAATAGGGCAATAGCAGTTAAAGTTTTTTCTCCCCCCGAAAGAAGGTCGATAAGCTGGGGTCTCTTGCCCCTCGGCTTTGCTATGATGTCTATTTTTGCATCGAGGGGATCGGGATTCTCGGGATCTGCCACCAGCTTAAGGTCGGCTTCATCGCCTTCCATGAATAATTCCCTGAAGATACCCTGAAAATTTTTCCTGATGAACTCAAATGTTTCGGTAAATTTTTCCTGTGCTGTTTTGTTTATCTGGTCTATGAGATTTATCAGGTCTTCCTCCGCTTTAACCAGGTCTTCCTTTTCTTCGAGGAGCTTTTCAAGTTCTCTTTTCTCCTGCTCATATATGCCTAGTTCCATCTGTCCCGTTCCGCCCAGCTGCTTCAGCCTGTATCTGTATTTGTCTATTTCGGTCTTTGTCTTGACAAAGTCATACATGTCATTATCGCTATACTCTGAATAGACTATCTCCATATTATATTCTTCCCAGACCCTGTCCTTATGTTCCTTCATCTCGAGCCTGTCTTTTGTCAGCTTCATTTCATTCCTGTGAATAAAATCTATTATCTCATCACGCTTATCCCTCATGAGACGCTGCTCCTGATCCAGTCTGTCTACCAGATTCTTTTTTATTTCGTATTCTCTTTTGACAAGATTATAATCTGTTTCAACGTCAGCTTTCCGTGCTTCTATTTCCTGAAGCTTCTGCTTCAAACCGGAAATACTCCCTGATTCATCAATAGTCTCAATCTCGGCTTTAAGTATTTTTATCTCATCCTCGAACTGTTCGCATTCTTCGATCCTTGTTTTGATGGTGTTAAGAACTGCTTCGATATTTTTATCCGTTCTTGTTATTTCGTTCCGGTAATTGATGAGCTCGCCTTTAAGCTTTGTAATTTCGATGTTAAAGCTGTTATAGTCTTCTCTTTTTGCGGTAAGATCATCTGCGAAATGTTCCAGTTCTCCCGTAAAATGATCCAATTCCTTTTCACGCTGGTATTTTGTATTCTCTGCTTCTTCTATCTCCTGTATTAGCTTATCCATCTTCGAAGACAGTCCTTTAGTGGATTCCGAAAGCTTCGAATTCTCAACATTATAATTCTCGATTACCGTGTTCGTCTGTGCCTTAAGGTAAGTAATTTGGGCTATCTTATTTTCAGTTTCCAGTATTGTACCTCTCAGCTCCTGTATCTTCCGGTCACATGAATCTACATCAATTTCCGTATGGCTTGTTTTTAGGTTTTTCAGACTCGACCTGTCTTGTTCTATAGAGCGGTCAAATTCCTCTATCTTCGTTTTAAGTTCCGCGATAAGCTTTTCACGTCCAATTTTAAGGGTCTCAACATTCGTTTTGCTCCCTGCACGGAGAAAACTGTCTGTTACAATGTCACCGTCAAGTGTTATGAACTTTATGAAATTATCCTTCGAAAGCTTTCGTGCAACGTCTAAATTCTCAACTATGATATATTCATCCAGAAGATACTTGTACAGCAGGAAATAGTCATCGGGACATTTGATAAACTTGTCTGCCCAGCCGTAGACACCCTCTTTGTTCAGTATATCGCTGAATTCGTCCTGGAATATATTGAACGTATTCTTGTAAAGATTATCCTTTAATATGAAGGTTATCTTTCCTTTTTGAGCTTCGGTGAGCGTATCAATGAACTTTTGAGCCGTATCGATATTGTTTACTATGAGATAGTTAGATATTTCCCCGAGAGCTGTTTCTATCGCGATCTTAAATTTATCTTCGACCTCAAGGCGGTCTATTATCACATTTACATCTTTTTCTTTGCGTTCTTTCACGAGATATTTTACGCCTTCGGAATAATCCTCGTAATTTTCAAGCAGGTTGATCTGGAATTGTATCTTGTCCCTAAGTTTTTCAGTTTCGTATGATTTATTTACGATCTCTTTTTCGAGAGAACTTATCCCGGCAGCATAATTATCTTTGGTTTGCTTGAGCTCCGTGTATTCAACGCTCAGCTTTTCAAGAAGCTGTTTCTTATCCGAATGATCATTCTCCAAAATACCTATATCTTTATCATATTGTGAAGACCTGTTCAGGTTAGTAATGTTCTGTTCGGTAAGTTTACTGCCTCGAGCCAGCTGGTCTTCGAGCTTATTTTTAATTATCTCGTATTCATTTCTTTTTTCGAGAAGTGTTTTTGACACCGATGCGTGTTTGGCACTCAGGTCCTTGAGCTCTTCTTTATTTGTCTTAAGCATTGACTCAAGCTCTGCAAGTGCGGTTATCTTTTCCTGTTTTGAATGTTCGGAAAGTTTTAATGTTTCTTCAAGTACAGCTATCTTTTCACCGAATTCAGTTCTTCCCTGTTTCAGCTTTTCGATCTGTTGTTCCAGTTCAATTTTTTCGCCCGAGAATCTTTCTATATTTTCACGCAGGAAGCTGATCCGCTGTTCGGATATCGATATCGACGTCTGTATCTCGTTAATTTGTGAATACAGGTCACCCAGCCTGTCCCTCGTCTCGTTCAGGACTATCTCTATGTCATTCAGCTCTTTCCGGTAATTTACAATGATGCTGTCATTCTCATTTAATTTGACCTGTATTACCTCTCGTTCCTTTTCTTTTTCTTTCAGAAGACTTTCAACCTGTCTTGTTTCATCTATCAGACGTGAAAGGCTTCTCTGGTGGTATTCGATTTCGATCAGCTTTAAATTATCGCTTATCTGTTTAGCTTCTTCCTGTTTTTGTGCTATCCTTTCGTAAGCATTAACCGTTCTCTGCCTGTTCCGTATTTCAATGTTGGCTTCGGTGAGACTCTCCTTTGCAACCTCCAGCTTATAGAGTGCCTCACGCCTTCGTTCTTTGTATTTTGTAATTCCAGCTGCTTCTTCAAAGAGTTTCCTTCGGTCCTGTGTCCTATGCGAGAGGATGTCATTAACCATTTTTAGTTCTATGACTGAATAAGCATCTGCACCCATTCCTGTATCCATAAAGAGTGCTGTGATATCTTTCAGACGGCACATAGCGCCGTTAATGAGGTAATTGCTCTGACCGTCACGGAAGCACCTGCGGGTGATAGTAATTTCCGAATATTCAGATGGAAGGATACCTTTCGTATTTTCTATAGTAAGAGAGACCTGTGCATATCCGAGGGCTTTCCGTTCTTTCGTTCCATTGAAAATGACATTTTCCATCGTGGAGCTTCTCAGTACGCTTGCTTTCTGTTCACCGATAACCCAACGTACGGCATCCACGATGTTAGTTTTCCCGCAGCCATTGGGTCCTACAATTGCAGTGACACCGCTGTCGAAATCGATTGCGACCTTATCGGCAAATGACTTAAAACCTATTATTTCAAGTTTGTTCAGGTACAAATGGAATAGCCCGTAAAATTTTTAATTTTTCATGAAAGCAAAAATCAAGCTGAAATAATCTGACATGAATCTGGTCCCGTTCATATAAAACCAGAATATTCCAGCAATGACCGCTATCACAAGAATGCCGTAACTATAAGACTTCAGGAAGAATGTATCAAATATAATATAAACACCCTTCAGGATCCTATATATACATAATAAATAAATGAAACCTGCCAGAGCCAGTCCCATGATAGCAAATTCAGGGTTTTCATAGAGGATCCTTATGTAGAATGTTCCCGTAATCAGGAGCAAAATTGTAGGCATGAGTCCCCACACCGTAACTGTATATATGTTATTAAAACCGATCCTGAACCTTGATGCCAGTGAAAAAAGCCATATTACAACTGACCATAAAAATATTTTAATAAACGAAATTAGTGTTAATAGCAGAGTAATTTTGACAGGACTAATAATATAGCTGTCGATAAGTGTTTTTATTGAATCTGACGGCAGAAGAACGCTGAGCATCAGATCCAGTAGTTGTGAATCTTTCCAGTAATAAAGGAGATTAGCGAAGAATAGTGCATTGCCGAGAGAGAGTATTACTGCGAGCAATATGTTCTGGATCGGCAGTATAAGACTTTGTTCTCTGACATCTGTGAAAAAAATAAATGGCCTGAACAGGGCTCTCACGGTGTTTTCACGGAGACGCCTTACACTGTTTATCAGATATATAAAAAGGATGAAAGTAAACAAACCGAGCAGTACAAATATCACGGGTGCTTCTCTCGAATAAGTGCCGATATTGAGATTCGGAATATCTTCATCGAGAAATTCCTTTCTCAATATGAGAGCAGGAGAACGTATTTCCCGGTTCAGATCATACAATCCTGCGGTTCTTAAGTAAGGGTTGAAGCGGTCATAAAATTTCAGGTTAGGCGAATCCGAGTTCCAGTCGGCATAAGAAATAAAAAAGCTTCCCAAAAGTGAGGAGTTTTTGGTCAGCTTTTGAAAATCTACAATATATTTAGATTGTGATTCGATGGATGATGGATCGCTGTATCCGGAAAAATTTGATGGATTAATTATTTTTCCGTAGTTAGCAATAAATAATTTTTGTCTTTTTATCAGGGGATCCGCTATTATTTCTTTTACCGCTTTTGTATCTTTATCATAGATGTTCAAACCTACGAGATCAACGAGGTCCCTGCACAGATCATTCTCATAATTTCTGGTCGAATAGTATACCAATTTCTTATCGAGCGACTTGCTCAGTGTAACTAATTTGCTGACATAATTCCTTGTATTCTGGTTTGTTACGTCGAAGTCATTTCCTAACCCGTAAGCGAACACCGAGGGGTTATCTTTGTGCAATAATATCATTTCGCTGAGCTGGTTCTCTGAAAGAGCCAGGAAGTTCTCATTTAGAAGAAGCTCCGCCGGTACATTGAAGACCGGTACTTCTTCAAATATAAGCAGGCCGTACCGGTTGCAAAGAAAAATCAAGTAAGGGCTGGCAGGTCTTCCGTATAATTTAATTGCATTGCAGCCCAACGATTTAATGTTCCTGACATCCTTTTCTATTTCATCGAATGTTAAACATATACCTGTACCCATTATCTCTTCAATATAGTTCACACCTTTGAACTTTATTTCTAAATCGTTCAAGTAGAATAGTTGGGATCTCTGTGATACTTCGCAAACCCCGTAATCATTCGTGTAAACATCTATAACATCTGTTCCCTGCATTATTGAGACCCGCATTGTGTACAAAGAGGGATTATCAGGGGACCAGTACTGCGGGTTGTAGATGGTGAGCTTGTTATTTACTTCTATGGTTGAATTAGATGAAATGGAAAAGCCCACGGCTTCGCTGGAGGCTTTAACATTGCCCGCAGAATCCAGAATTTCTGATTTCAGGTAGAACTTCTTATCGGGGGATTTTTCCTCGAGCTGAGAAAGGTCGGTTGAGGTTATCGTTACCTTATTGCTGAGATCAGCATTATAATTAATATCTACTTCAGAATTCGTGTTTATCTGTTTAATAAATATCTTAGGTATTGCAAGGATGTATATATCCCTGTAAATACCTCCATAGTTTCTAGGGTAGTTGCTTCCGTTCTTTATGGGCAGCGTTTTTGAACGGTCGAGAGAATTATCTATATTGACTTCAATAGTGTTTCCGGATTCATTGATGAGGCCTTCAGGGACCAAAGATGAAAAGGATGAGTAGCCGTCTTCATGTTTTACAATGAACTTACCATTAATGCTAATTTCACACTGGTAATTGATACCGTCACAGCATAATAAGAAATTCCACGAATCAGTATTTCCGAGAGCTGCATTGAACGTTCTGCTGCATGACACTTTCCCTTTAAATTCGTAACAAAAAGGTACCTGTACAGTAGAGTGGATATTAAGTTCGGGAGCAGTTAATTCCCATTCTCCATTCAGATCTATTAGTTTCCTGTGTTCATTTTGAAGATATTTTGTATAACTTTCGGTAATAGGCGAGATTCTTCTCTGAAGTATCTTCTGTTGAGCGTAGGGGTGGCAAAACTGACTGAAAAATAGTAATGTTAATGCAAGAACCGTAAATTTCTTACGTAATCTCAATATAAACCACTTTATAATTTTGTATTATATGATTTGACTACAAATATACAAAAAACACACAGCAAATAAAAGATTTAGTAAGATACTTATGGATTTTATTCATTTTTTGGGTGCTGTGACACAATAACGCCCATCTTTTTCAAATTTATATCTATTATGTGCTATAGTGCTGTAAATGGGATCCCTTATGAAAGGAGGAATCAGAAGAACGAAACGAAGTAGTTTCCAGAAACCGTTTAACTTTCCAAGAATTTTCAATGTTGCTGTGGATTTGATATATATTTTTTTGTTCTGGATCAGGATCAAAGTATTTAAATCCATGATCTTGTTGTAGTCATCTTTCCCCAGGTTCTGTAACTGCTTCAAACCATCCGCTGAGTTTAACGGTATGTATGAAAATACGTTATTATAATCTCTGGAATGTATAAACCTTATACTTTTATTACAGATAATGCATTCACCGTCATACAGAATTATAGATTTATCCTTTTTATTTGTATTCATACATTATTCTAAACTCAATCTGTAATATTTCCATTCCTTCAATTCCTTAGCACCAAGCTTTTCGTAAAAATCGATTGCATTCTTGTTCCATTCAAGGACACACCATTCCATCCTTCCGCATCCCTTTTTACGTGCAATATCTATCAGCTTGTTGAATAATAATTTACCGGTTCCAAGCCTTCTGTATTCGATCGAGATGTAGATATCTTCAAGGTACAATGTTTTTCTTGCGAGGAAAGATGAGTAAGTATAAAAATAAAAAGCATAGCCGATCGTTTTTCGGTCAATTTTAGCTAAGATCACATGATACGCAGGTTTTTTTCCGAAAGCATCGTTAACAAGATGCTTCTTTGCTTTTTCGTCCGGCGGAGTAAGCTTTTCAAATTCAGCGAGCTCATCGATCAACCTGAGAATTTCATGAACATCGCTTTTACGTGCTTTTGTTATTTTTATATCCATTGTCAAATTATTGTGCTAGGTTATTGTCTTAAATATGAAGATAATATCTTGTTATATTTATTGCAACGAATTCTTTTGTTACATAAAAAAACATGGAGAAACATACAATACTGATTATCTTTTTATTATCAGCATCAATCGGCTTTGTAAAGGCACAAACAGATAATGAAGCTCATGCTTTATTGCCAAAAATAAATAATGCTTATCAGGAACAGATATTTGATTATGCAGTGCTTCCGTTCATCAATACGAACATCACTAATCAGTCAGCTCCACAGAATGAACCATCGGTCAGAATAAGCAGGGTGAATCCCGCTTATGTAGTTGCTGCGTGGCGTGATTTTCAGCTGGGTTATAATAATCCGATAGTCAGGAGAATAGGATATACACGCTCTTCCGATGGCGGCAATACGTGGGCGCCCATCCAGCTCTTACCCGACCCCAATCCGGAGCATACTTCTCAGAGCGATCCTGTTGTAATAAGCGATGCCAACGGGAATTTTTATATTTCAAGCACTTCACGGAAGCAGGAAACTCCGCCTGAGAATAGAGACATGCTTTTGTACAGATCGACTGATAACGGGCAGACGTTTGTTCTGTATTCAACAGCGGTTCCGGGAACAGGAGGTTCCGGGGAGGATAAAGAATGGATATTTTGCGACCCTGTAGTGGGGAGCCCCACCTATAATAATATCTTTATAACATGGACGAGTTTTGGTAATATCTCCACCGGGATAAAATTCAGAAGATCCAGCAACGGCGGGTTAAACTGGACGTCAACCGTAAATGTTTCGGATAATTCAAGCGGACAGGGATCGTGTTCGGCAGTAGGTACGAATGGTGAAATATATGTTGTATGGACATATAACGGGACAAGGTTTGACAGGTCGACCAACAGCGGGGTTAGCTTCGGAACGGATTACGCTCTCAGCACTTATTCAAATACTAACGGTTTTCCTTTCATCTGCGTTGATTACTCCGCGCATATCACACGCGGTAATATCTATGTTGTGTGGGATGATACCCGCAGCGGAAACTCTGACGTCTGGTTCCAGCGGTCCACGAACAGCGGGCTTAACTGGCTTACCGCACCCGTTCGTGTGAATGATGTGGCAACTAACAACCAGTATTGGCCTTCCATACAGTGCGATACCAATGGAGTGATTTATGTAATATATTATGACACTAGATTCGTGTCACCTGCT
>JBEKSX010000028.1:0-28993 GCA_049516635.1 Ignavibacteria bacterium
TCTGAGGTGCGCGTCAATATAGACAGTTGTTTATCTGAATAGCCGAGATGTTTCGCTTCAATGAGAAAGTCTTTTGTAATACCGGATTTATTCGTTCGGGACTTACGGAAATCATCTATCAATTGTATCTGGTATAAGAACCATTTGTCTATCTTTGACATTTTGTGTATATCGTCGATACTGTAACCGTTGCGTAAAGCCCGTGCTATAGCAAAGAGCCTTCTCGGCGTAGGAGTTTCAATATCCTCACGGATAGTTTCGGTACGCGATGAGTTTAACACGAGTCCGTATTTACCGATCTGAAGCATTCGGATGGCTTTCTGCAGGACTTCGGGAAAGCTTCTGCCAATAGCCATCACTTCACCTACACTTTTCATTTTACTTCCGATCTGTTCATCGACACCGGAAAATTTTGCAAAGTCCCAGCGGGGAATTTTCAAAGCTACATAATCAAGGGCTGGCTCGAAGCATGAATATGTTTTTTTTGTAATGGAGTTCTTCAGTTCTGTCAGTTTATAGCCAAGAGCAAGCTTGGCAGCGGCATATGCCAGCGGATAACCCGTTACTTTGGATGCAAGAGCCGATGAACGAGATAACCGTGCATTCACCTCGATGATGCGGTAATCCAGACTCTGGGTGTTCAATGCAAACTGAATATTGCATTCTCCGACTATTTTAAAGTGCCGTATTGCCTGCAGTGAAATATCCCTCAGCATTTGATACTCGGTATTGGAAAGAGTTTGTGAAGGAGCAATGACGATGCTCTCGCCAGTGTGGACTCCGAGGGGGTCGAAATTTTCCATGTTGCAGACCGTGATGCAATTATCGGATGAATCCCTGACAACCTCGTATTCGACTTCTTTCCACCCGCGAAGGTCTTCCTCTATCAATACCTGCGGCGAATAGGAAAATGCTTCATTGAGAGCACTCCTCAGTTCTTTCTCATCATTGCTGAAGCCGGAACCTAGCCCACCGAGTGAAAAAGCAGAGCGTATTATTACGGGGTATCCGATCTCTTTCGCAGCTTTTAATCCATCCTTAAGGTCAGTGACAGCGGAACTCCTGGGTGTTTTTAAATTTATTTTTCTTAATTCTTTTGCGAAGATTTCCCTATCCTCGGTCATATTGATCGATTGTACGGGGGTTCCCAGTACTTTGACACCGTACTTTTTCAATATTCCTTTGGTGAAAAGAGCAAGTCCGCAGTTTAAAGCGGTCTGCCCTCCGAAACCGAGGAGAATTGCATCCGGTCTTTCTTTTTTGATTATCTTTTCGACGAAGAATGGGCTTACAGGAAGAAGATATACTTTATCTGCAAGGTCTTTATCGGTCTGCACGGTAGCAATATTCGGGTTGACCAGAACAATATATTTTTTTTCTTCCTTTAATGCTTTGATAGCCTGTGAACCTGAATAATCAAATTCACCGGCTTCACCGATCTTTAATGCTCCTGAACCGAGCAGTAGTATTTTTTTTATATCTTTCAAATAACCAAATCTTGAAAATTATTTCTCTTAGCAGCAAAGGTTACTCCGCAACTATGGACTGTCCGTATAATCATTTATGTTTTACGTTACAGCATATCAACGAACATGTCAAAAAGCCATCCGGTATCATTAGGACCCGGGGATGACTCCGGATGAAACTGCACTGCAAAAAATGGTTTGCTTTTATGTTTGATACCCTCATTTGTACCGTCATTGTTATTATAGAACCATTCCTCCCAGTTACCCGGAAGAGTATTTGTTTTTACAGCGTAACCGTGATTCTGTGAAGTGATGTAACATCTTCCTCTCGGTTCAATACACGGTTGGTTCTGGGAGCGGTGTCCGAATTTCAGCTTAAATGTATCGGCACCGGCAGATAACCCCATGATCTGGCTGCCCAGGCATATTCCGAAAATCGGTATTTCCAGTCCAAACGAGTTCTTAATATTTTCAATTGTCTTTCTGCACCGCTTGGGGTCACCAGGTCCATTTGAAATGAAGATACCGCTGAAATCAAACCCTGAACTTACAGGGTCATGATCATAAGGCACTCTTATAACTTCCACACCGCGGTTCAGGAAATTTCTGATGATGTTGTTTTTTACGCCGCAATCGATGAGCAGTATTTTCTTTCTTGTATTCCTGTTCCATGGTCTGTATATAACCGGTTCATTCACACACACCCCGGAAACAAGATCAGTTTTATTTGGATCAACAACTTTAAATTTTTCTTTAACAATGGAAGTATTAATTTCCCCCGGCATCACACCTTTCGTACGCAATACCTTAGTGAGTTCACGTGTATCGATACCGTATATTCCGGGGATGTCATTTTCGTATAACCAGTCATCAAGAGAACGAACTGCATCGAAGTGGCTGTATTCAAAGCTGTAGTTTGAGATTATAACCCCTCTAACCTGTATCTTATTTGATTCGAATGGTTTTTCCAGCAAATGGCCGGTCGAATCATAATGAAGCGAAGGAATTCCGTAATTGCCAATAAGAGGATAGGTGAAAGTGAGTATCTGTCCCGAATAGGAAGGATCGGTAAGCGATTCGGGGTATCCCGTCATACCGGTTGTGAAAACGACCTCACCGTCAGTATTACAAAATTTACCGAAAGAATATCCTGTGAAGATCTTGCCATTTTCTAAGCGTAGGTTTATTTTTTTCTTCTGCTGCAAATACGTATATCAGTTGGAAATCAAAACGGTTAGACACAAATATATAAAAAAAATAGTCGGATTCAAAAGGAGAAAGGGATTTCACTTCAAAAGATAAATAAGGGTACCAAGAACCAAAGGTGTCCAAATATTAGTAATAATTCTTGATAATGTCCAAAACCCCCCTGTGTCCCCCCTTTGATTAAAGGGGGGACACAGGGGGGTTAGAAGTAAAATAATTACTAAATGTCATATTCATTTGTTATTTAATAAAGTAAAATGAATATTATTCATGCAAATTCATTTTGAAACTGTGCCTTTTGTCAGAGATTAAGAAGATATATCTAACATTATGAAGATATTTGGATGATGTAAATAATACTTATATTAAAGGTCCAGATCGCTTACAACGTCTTAAATTTAAGAAAATGAAGCCCAACAGATAGTATAAAATAACAGTTTTTTATATTATTTTTTCTTCCTTATACTATCAAATTTTTTTTCGTATCTTTATATACATGAACTGGGCTAAGAACTTAGTTTTTGCTATCTTCTCTATTATCATAGCCTTACTGACTCTAATTTTTAGCCCTGTTGACTACAAAGGCAAAGTTTCTAATTTCCTCCTAAAGATCTGGACTAATTTTACTCTTTTTTTATATGCAGTTAAGGTTATTGTTTCCGGAAGCGAAAATATAAGTTCTTCTGCGGGTAAAATTTTTATATCAAATCACGCCAGCTATTTGGATATATTTGTTCTTCTTGCTAAAGTCCCGAATAACATAAGGATGATATATAAAAGAGAGCTGACACGCATGCCTTTGATAGGATGGGCGATGCTGGCAGCGGGGTTCGTTCCGATTGACAGAAGAAATGCACGGTCCGCTATGCATTCCCTCGATAAAGCCGCAAAGAAGATAAGGAGAGGAATATCGTTCGTTATATTTCCCGAAGGCACCAGAAGCGAAGACGGGAATGTAGGAGAATTTAAGAGGGGGCTCTTTGTTCTCGCAGAGAAAACCGAAGCAGACATCATACCCCTTTCGATAAGCGGTTCGAATATCCTGATGCCGAGAGACACTAACAGAGTAAAACCGGGTTCTGTGAACCTCGTAATAGGGAAGCCTTTGAAATTTAAAAAAGAAAAAGAATTTTTAAACGAGATCAGAGATACAGTTATTTCAAATTTACAGAAAGCGGGATAAGCAATGGCTGTAACATTAGAAGATGTTGAACATATTGCACAGCTGGCAAAATTAAAATTCTCGGCTGCAGAAAAGATCAAACTGCAGATAGAGCTTAATACAGTTCTGGATTATATCGATAAGCTCAATGAACTCAACCTTGAGAACGTGGAACCTCTTGAAAACATTAATGAGTCACTCGAGAATGTTCTGAGAGAAGATGAAAAGGGACCATGCTTAACCCGCGAAGAAGCTTTGAAAAATGCACCTGCAAAAACGGAGAATTTTTTCAAGGTTCCCAAGGTACTGGATAAATAATCAATTTACAATTATCAATGTGCAATATTTGATAATTAAATTAATCAAGTATATGAAAGTGACTAATAGAATTAAATATCATTTTTTTGAGTAAACCAAGGATCATAGGAATAATTCCTGCCAGGTATGATTCGACGAGACTTCCCGGCAAACCGCTTATAAAGATAAACGGCAAACCGATGATACAGCATGTATGGGAGCGTTCCAGAAGATCAAAGCTGATAGGACGATTGTTCGTTGCAACCGATGATAGAAGGATATATGATGCAGTTCGTGAATTCGGCGGTAAAGCAGTCATGACCTCAAAAAAACGTCAAAGCGGAACAGACAGGATAGGGGAAGCAGCCAAAAAATTAAAATGTAAGATAATAGTTAACATTCAGGGGGATGAACCGTTAATTGATCATAGAAACATAGACAGAGCCATCAAACCGCTTCTAGCGGACAAGAAGCTGAATGTTTCTACTCTGGGATACGAAATTACCAATTCGGATGAAATAGGTAATCCGAATGTCGTAAAGGTTGTTTTTAACAAGAATTACGAAGCTTTATATTTTTCAAGATACCCCTTGCCTTATAACAGAGACGGCTCTATGAAGGTCAAATATTATAAGCATATAGGATTATATGTATATAGACGTGATTATTTATTAAAGCTGATCAGGATGAAACAGTCAGAACTTGAAGAAGCGGAAAAGCTTGAACAGCTTCGCATTTTACAGAATGGAGAAAAGATAAAGGTCGTATTGACAGATATAGATTCACATTCGATAGATACTGAAGAGGATCTGCAGGAATTGCAGATCGGTCATTAGCGAATAACAAATTTTTTATTGAAAATATATTGAAAAAGACAAAATACATATTTTTAACAGGTGGTGTGGTTTCCTCGCTGGGTAAGGGAATATCCGCTTCATCGTTGGGATTACTCCTGAAGTCAAGGGGACTTCGTGTCACTATTCAGAAATTCGATCCTTATATCAATGTTGATCCGGGAACCATGAATCCGTTCCAGCACGGTGAAGTATACGTTACCGATGACGGTGCCGAAACAGACCTCGATCTCGGACATTATGAAAGATTCCTCGATATGAACATGACGCGGTTCAATAATACAACAACAGGACAGGTTTATAATGAGGTTATCACAAGAGAAAGGAGAGGGGACTATCTCGGAGCAACCGTACAGGTGGTTCCTCATATAACTGACGAGATAAAAAGGCGTATGACCGAGCTTGAAAAAAATAACGGCTATGATGTTATATTGACCGAGATAGGCGGTACGGTAGGTGATATCGAATCCCTTCCGTTTTTAGAAGCGATGAGGCAGTTCATGCAGAAGGTCGGCAGGGAGAATTCACTTTCGATCCATCTGACGCTTGTTCCATTCATCGAATCAGCAGGGGAGATAAAGACCAAACCCACACAGCACAGCGTAAAGACACTTCTCGAAATCGGGATACAGCCGGATATTTTGATATGCAGAAGCAGGAGAGGTTTATCCGACGAAATAAAAGAGAAAATAGCATTGTTCTGCAACGTGCAGAAAGACTGTGTAATTTCAGCACGTGACGTGGAGTCGATCTACGAGGTCCCGCTGGAACTTTCAAAGGAACGACTTGATGAAATAGTAATTTCAAAGATGCGCATAAAAGCAGGCAAGCCAAATCTTGCTAAATGGAAAAGGATAGTACAAAGGATAAAATCACCTAAGAGATCGGTGACAATAGGTATTTGCGGTAAATATAATAATGTCCCGGATGCATATAAGAGTATTATGGAAGCATTTATACATGCAGGGGCGGAAAATGATGCAAGAGTGAATATTAAATGGATCTCTGCGCAGGACCTCGAAGGGAAAGAAAAACCAGAAAAATATCTATCGGGAATAGAGGGATTACTTATTCCTTACGGTTTCGGGCAGCGCGGAATAGAAGGAAAGATAAGAGCCATCAGATATGTCCGCGAACACAAAATACCGTTTCTGGGAATATGCCTGGGACTGCAGTGTGCGGTGGTTGAATTTGCACGCCATGTCTGCAAACTAAAAGATGCGAACAGTGCAGAATTCAAGCTTACGAAGAATAACGTAATCGACCTGATGGCAGAACAGAAAGGGATCACGGAGAAAGGGGGAACAATGAGGCTCGGCTCTTATCCCTGTGCCGTAAAGAAAAATACGAAAGCGTTTGAATGTTATAAGAAAGTAAATATTGCCGAAAGACACCGCCACAGGTATGAAGTGAATAATAAATTCCGGAAAGTACTGGAAGATGCAGGAATGGTATTCTCAGGTATTTATGTACAGAAAGACCTTGTAGAGATAATCGAGCTTCCGAAGCACCCTTGGTTTGTTGCATGTCAGTTCCATCCCGAATTGAAATCGAGGTTGACTAATGCACATCCGCTGTTCAGAGAATTTGTTAAAGCAAGCTTGAAGTATAAGAAGAAGAGATAATTACATTAGATACTAAGGCGGCAGAAAATTTTTTAAATCACGTTCTTGTCATTTCCGAATGGATAATGACAAATAAATTGATGAATATTTTCTAAGCCGCTTTTACCTTTTTTCGAGCTTTTTCAGCTTCCTGTCAATAGAAGTCATGTAATAAAATATTCCTATCCAGATCAATAAAGTAATTATCAGTACTACGTAGTAAGAATTTTGTTCTAAAAATTTTTCCATATATATTTATAAATTCTTTGATAATTCAATTTTAGCCAGCCTTATCTTCAAGTTCAGCATCCAGTAGAACAATGCTGTAAACCCTGCGAGAGAACTTAGGAATATCAGAAGCATACCTGTGTCCATATTTATCTTTCCCCTGGCATTGATAATCGGGTCAGGATGGAGAGATTCGACGATACGTGGTAAAATAAATATGAAAAAGGGTACTGTAATGAAAGACAGTATCGCATAAACTGATGCCAGTCTTGCCCTGGTATCTTCTGATTCCACAGCACTTCTCAATGCAAAGTAAGCACCATAGATCAAAAGCAGGAGGAAGATAGAGGTCTGCCTCGGGTCCCAGTTCCAGAAAGTGCCCCAATTAAATTTTGCCCACACCGCACCTGTAACGGTAGCAAGGATACAGAATAATAAACCCAGACCTGCTGCAGCAGAAGCTTTGTAATCATACAGAATATCCTTATGACGCAGATACTGTATGCTGTATATCATTGCCATGAGGAATGCAAGCACTGTCACCCATGCTGTTGGTACATGGAAATACAATACTCTGGCTCTATCACCGAGAGCAGGTATGTATGGGATAGGATATAATAAAGCGAAACAGATCACAGCACACATCCACAGGAATAAAATTATTTTTAACTTCATATTAATATTTATTCTAAAAAGTTTTTAAACATACCAAAAATTATACATTAATAAAAAACAAAAAAACGAGATACGGGATAAATTGATGAATAATAAAAGAATTAAAAGTAAAGGCTTAAAGTGTAAGCTTTAAGCCTTAGGAAGTAAACTGTGATAGTAATCAATTATACTTTTCTGAATAACAGATGATGACCAATTATTTTATCATGGACATTCTTTTAGCTGCAGAATAGTCACCGGCAATAAACCTATAAAAATATACACCGCTCGATATATCAGTCCCGTCAAAATTAACCTCATAACTGCCGGCGTGCAGATATTCATTATCAACAATAGTTTTTACTTCCCTCCCCATTATGTCATATACCTTGAGAATAACATTTGAATTTTTTGGTATATCAAATTTAATTTTTGTAGACGGATTGAAAGGATTCGGACAATTCTGATACAGTTCATAATCTTTTGGTATTACTCCGATAACAGGTTTAATACCAACCACTACAGAATAAGTGATCTCAAGTCTTGGTCTTTTCGTGGTATCCGGACAATGGCCTGCAGCAAAGTCAAGATTTCTATACGGTGATTCGGTTATTAATTTTATCATCAAGCCAAAGTTAGTATAAGGGTTATTTACCATCTGGCTGACCAGGTTTGTAACGTCTATATTAAGATAATCCTGAGTGCTCGAAGTATCTTTCGGTAATGTGATCTGGCTAGCAGAGGTCGTTGTGGGCTGGTTATTCCATGTGACGGTATATTCATTCCAGTTTGAAGTGACTTTCAGAAGACGGCAGCTATCGGCTCCGTAGTGCCCCCCGGGGGGATCGGGTGTGGGATTGTGATACAAAGACAATTTTGCATTAATAACCAAAGCATCACCCGGAATAAAAGAAAGATCATATTTGAGAAGTGAACGCCCTATATAGAAATAACCGCCCGATGTCCATGCAACCCCTTCGAAAGAATATGCAGGAAGATTAACATTAGGCCAAAAATCTTCTACATAAGCACATGCTCCTGAAAGGGAATCTAACCTGATGAATATATGATAAGTGCTGTCAGGTCTTACCTGTGCATTAAGTTCGTTATGGTGATATTTGCCGATTAAATGAAAAGCTGAAACACTCAGAAAATAAATAACCAGAATAAAAATAAATTTTTTGTAAATCATGATCTTATGTATTAATATTTTTATTTTGTATTTATTATATTTTTATTAATTACTTTACTAAAATCATCTTTTTGATCTGGGTATAATCATTGTCTAGGTTCGCCGTGTTGTGAACATCTATCTTATAAAAATAAATACCAGATGATAAAGATGATGCATCCCATAAATATTCATAGCTTCCTGCAGGAAGTTCTTTATCAACTAAAACTGCAGTTTCCTTTCCTAGAACATCAAAAACAGAGAGCTTTATACGGGAAGAAGCAGGATTATCAAACTTAATGACAGTCGAAGGATTGAACGGATTTGGATAATTTTGATATAGCACAAAATGATCCGGGACTCTGCCCGATATAGGCTTGATACCTGTTACAGGGGAATATTTTATGGTTGTAAAATCGTAATTTGTACCCGCACCCTGGCTAAAACCTGCTACATAAACAATACCGTTCCGAAGGACTGACATTGAAGTAATGTAATCCCCGCTGTTGCCGGGACCGTTGTATATATTCACTGATTTTTGTACACCTGATTGATCGTATTTGACGATACAAAAATCTGCTGATGTGCCGCTGCCATAACTATATCCTCCTGCGTATATGTTTCCTATCGAGTCAATTCCCAGCGCAGATGCTTCGTCGGAACCATGTATCGGACCATCGTAGGTTGCAACCCATTGCTGAACTCCAGCCGGATTATACTTGATGGTGCAGAAATCAGAACCGGTTGAGCTTCCTGTAGCACTTCCGGTTACGTAAATGTTGTTCGAATTATCTGTTATCACGCTTCTCGCTATGTCATTATTATTCCCCGAGCCGTTAAATCTTTGTACCCATTGCTGGGTACCGCTTGCATTGTATTTTACTGTTGCATAATCACCGTCGGAATTGATCCCCGGACTTCTGCCGGTTACAATGACATTTAATGAACCATCAACGGCTAAGCTGTATGGGATATCATCTCCGCTGGCGGGACCGTCATATCTCGCAACCCACTGCTGAACTCCCTGAATACTGTATTTGATGGTGCAGTAATCATTAGCTGTTCCATTCCCGTGGCTGTTTCCTGTAACATAAAGGTTGCTGTTTTGATCGAGAGCTATAAAAGTAGGTTCATCACCCCCGTTAACAGGTCCGTTATATAATACCAACCACTGTTGTACTCCCGAAGAATTATATTTTATCGTAACATAATCATAATTCGTAGCATTAGAATAGCTGTATCCGGTTACATAACAATTACTGTTAATGTCAACCACTATCCCGACAGCCTGGTCCGGACCATCGGTAGCTCCGTTGTACCTAGCCACCCATTGCTGGACACCCGATGAATCATACTTAATTGTAGCAAAATCTTCAGTATCCGCTCTGTAGCCATGGCAGCTGGTTCCTGTTACGTATACATTTCCTGTTGCATCAACCGCTATGCCATATGCAATATCCGTTGTATTTCCCGGGCCGTTATAATAAGCAACCCATTTTTGCACACCGGCTGAATTATACTTAATTGTGCAATAATCAAATCCTGAAGCAGACGAATAGCTTTGTCCTGTAACGTAAATATTTCCCTTATTATCAATTGTCATACTATTGACCATATCTATATAGTTGCCGGGTCCATTGAATCTTGAAACCCATTCCGGTGCCAATTGTGAAAACGTTATTTCCGGAATAAAAAAAAGCATTGAAAAAATAAAGAGGTAAGGTAAAACGGGATTGAAAATTTTAAGGATCTGATGAACTAAAATACTATTTAGTTTCATATTCGTCCCTTTCAATTAATTGGAGAAATTATTATATGAACATCGGTATTGGGGGAATTTACCAATCATGATAAATTATATACATTAATATTTAATTACAACATAATGTTTCAGTGTTATTATCAAAAAACTTAATCGAAATTTGTAATTTCACGGGCGGAAAGATGAAAGACTTCACAATTAAATAGAAATAATCAAAAAGTGATGAAAAATAGCGGGTTAAGCAAATTTTTCTGATATTTATAGGGAAGTTTATTAATAGTCTTATATACAATGAGCTCAAATCGCTATTTTATAAAGAATTACATATTTGACTTTAAAAATAAAGTATTTATTATCAGATTAGAATCAATCATAATAATGAAAATTGCATTCATATCCACTTTTTTCCCTTTCAGAGGAGGAATTGCCCAGTTTAATGCCAATCTTTTCCGCGCTTTCGAAAGACAATATGAAATAAAAGCATATACATTTAAAAGACAATATCCGAGAATCCTTTTCCCCGGTAAAAATCAATATGTTACCGAAAGTGATATTGTAGATAGGATACCAGCCTACCAAATACTGGATACCATTAATCCCCTGACATATTTTTCATCAGCAAAGATGATATTAAAAGATAAACCTGATCTTGTTCTGACTAAATTCTGGACCCCTTTTTTAGCTCCTTCTCTGGGTACAGTTTATAAAAAGTTGAGGAAAGGCGGGGTTGAAAGATTTGCTATTCTGGATAATGTCATCCCTCATGAAAAAAGAACCGGTGATATCAAGCTGACTAAGTACTTTCTAAAACAGAACAGCGGCTTTATTGTTATGAGTGAAAAAGTGAAAAATGATCTATTGTTACTTCGACCCGCTTCTAAGTATTTACAGGTCATTCACCCGCTATATGATCACTTTGGAGATGTGATGAACCGGGAAGAAGCGTGTTCAAAGCTTGGTATTCCACTATCAAATAAAGTTATATTGTTTTTCGGGTTCATAAGAGAGTACAAAGGTTTAGACCTGCTTATCAAAGCAATGAAATTGCTTCCTGAAGATTACACCTTGATTGTTGCCGGCGAATCCTACGGCGATTTTAAACGCTATCAAAATTTAATAGATAGCAATACATTAACTAGTAGGATACGATTGTACATCAAGTATATTCCGGATAAAGAAGTCCCTGTATTTTTTTCTGCCAGTGATGTATGTGTGCTGCCTTATAAATCTGCAACTCAAAGCGGAATAATCTCTATATCTTTCCATTTCAATATTCCTGTTATTGCCACGGATGTTGGCGGATTAAAAGAAATGGTAGAACACGGTAAGACGGGGTTGATGGTCTCTTCCCTGGAACCGAAAGACCTATCCGATTCGATCAAATACTATTTTGACCGGAATCTGAAACCCGGATTTCAGAACAATATTAAAGAATACAAAAAAAAGCATTCGTGGTCTGCTCTGGCTGATGACATAATCGAATTCTACAAAACTATCAAATGATTTTTTCCTCCCTTTACTTTCTTTAATCGGGTATATTTGTAACGATGAACTGTTTTTTCGTATCGGACCTTCATGGTCATATAGACCGCTATGAGAAACTCTTCAAGGCAATAGCCGGCGAGAAACCAGAGATGGTTTTGATCGGGGGTGATGTTTTACCCTCAGGTCTGTTGTCTCATAGACCTCTCGACGTCGGACTCAAAGATTTCATTGTGGATTTTTTGGTTCCAGGCTTTAGCACATTAAGGAACAAATTAGGGCATAATTATCCCCGTGTTTTGCTGATTCTCGGTAATGATGACGGTAAAGTGGTAGAGCCAGCAGTCCTGGAGGCTGTCAGGATAGATTTGTGGGAATATGCACATAACAGGAAGATCGAAATCGGAGAGTTTACTGTATATGGATATTCTTACGTACCGCCTACGCCTTTCCGGCTGAAGGATTGGGAAAGGTATGATATTTCAAGATACATAGACCCCGGATGTATCTCACCCGAGGAAGGAATATATTCTGTATCTGTATCTCACCGGGACCTCAAATACGGAACGATAAAAGTCGATCTTGAAGTCTTGATAAACAATGATGATGTCAGCAGAGGAGTTTTTCTTTTTCACTCACCGCCGTATATGACAAACCTCGATTACGCTGCTCTTGACGGAGTGATAATAGACAATATTCCTGCAGATACGCATGTCGGAAGCATTGCAATGAGAAAGATCATTGAACAGAAGCAGCCTCTTCTAACACTGCACGGCCATGTGCATGAATCGGCGAGAATCACAGGTTCATGGAAAGATAAGATCGGGAAGACCCTCTGTTTTACAGCGGCTCATGACGGCAAGGAACTTGCTCTTGTTAAATTCGATCTGAATAAACCAGAAGAAGCTGTGAGGGAATTACTGTAAGGATTGATTCTAATTCACTCTTTCACTGATGAAATTTACGAAGTTAACGAGGGTTTCTTTGGTCTCGGATGGTTTGAAGGGGCTTATAGTCGATTTGGCAAGCAAGCAAAATTCATTAGTCTTGCTGATGGTATAATCTATACCTTTATGCTCTTTAATAAAATCGAAAACAATCTGCCTGCTTTTTGAATAAGAACCGTTCTTCACAAGGTCGATAATTAGTTTAGATTCTCTTTTTGATGAATTATTTAGAGCATGTATGAGAGGCAGGGTAAACTTTTTTTCTTTCAGATCAGAACCTGAAGATTTACCCATCAGCTTTTTCTTACCTACATAATCCAGAATGTCATCACGCAGTTGGAATGCGATGCCTATATTTTCCCCAAATTCGCTCATATGCTTCACGTTCTCGGTGTTATTTGTAGCACTTGATGCTCCCATCTCGCAGCATGCAGTGATAAGTGATGCTGTCTTATCCGAGATAATTCTAAAATATGTTTCTTCATCCACAGCAAGTTTTCGATTCTTCTGGATCTGCAGCAATTCACCTTCGCTCATTCTTTTAACTGCTCTGGAAGTGATGGCAAGAAAATTATATTCATTATTATCCAGTGCATGCAGCAAGCCCCTGGAGAGTAAATAATCACCCATGAGAACTGCGATCTTATTTTTCCAGACCGCATTGATTGAAGGAAATCCTCTGCGTGTCTTTGCATCGTCAACGACGTCATCATGTATAAGAGTGGCTGTGTGAAGCATCTCGACCAGTGTTGCACCAATGTAAGTCCTCTTATTTATTCCGCCGCATAACCTGGCAGAAAGCAGGACGAGGATGGGGCGGATCTTTTTCCCTTTCTGCCTGAGCAGGTACTTGCTTATGAGATCTATCAGCGCTACACGTGACCTCATCGCATTTCGGAATTCAATGTGGAATTCCTCAAGTTCTTTCTGAATTGGCATTGATATATTTTTCAGGTCGATATCCATATATTATTATTCAACAGCGGTTACTTTTTTCTTTTGAGCAAATTTTGAAATAAGAATACTGATTTCATACAATAAAAACAAAGGTACAGCCAGCAGGATCTGGCTTGTGACATCGGGTCCCGGGGTTACCATTCCGGCAATTATAAGGATCACAACTATAGCATGCCTGCGGTATCTTTTCATAAAAGCCGGGGTAAGTATTCCAAGCTTCGATAAAAAATATGAAACCATAGGAAGCTCGAAAACAATTCCAGATGTGATAATAACCGAGATAATAAAGCTGAAATATTCGTTGATTGCAATGTTGTTCGAAATTTCGGTTGTTCCGAACGCAGCAAAAAATTTCAGTGCAGTAGGAAGTATGATATAATATGCGAATGCCACACCGCCCAGAAAACAAAATGTAGTAAAGAAAACTATCCATGAAACATAACTTCTTTCCTGCGGAAGCAAGCCGGGTTCGATGAACTTCCAGAACTGGTAGAAGATGTTAGGTATGCTGATGATGATGCCGCATACAATAATAACTTCCATGTAAAGAACTAACTGACCGTAGGGCTTTAAGTTAATTAGAACGAGGGGCGGTTCGGTTCTTTTAGCCGGAAGAAGGAGAAATTCATTCATGATCCAGTCAATGAAGAAACCGCATACCACTGAACCCACAACGATCCCGATTATCGATTTAATAATTCTCCATCTTAATTCCTCGAGGTGGTCGAGAAATCCCATTTCACTTTGATCGGTATATGTATCTTTGCTTCGGTTATCCTCAGTCATGAAAATTTTTGACTTGGCGTCTAGTGAAGTTTCATAAGGGAAACCTCAATATACGGATTTTTTTACCAGGTAAATAATTCGGGATAGAGCGGATGTTCATCCGTCAGATCTTCGATCCTTTTCCTGACATCTTTTTTTACATTTTCGTCACCGGGATGTGAGATAACGTCATTTATCATTTCAGCTATCTTAACCATGTCACTCTCCACCATACCCCTGGTTGTGAGAGCCGGGGTTCCGATTCTTATCCCGCTTGTGATCAGGGGACTTTTATCGTCGAACGGGACTGCATTTTTATTGATGGTTATCCCAATCTCATCCAGCATTTCCTGTGCTGCCTTACCTGTCAGGTTCTTATTCCTGAGGTCGATCAGCATAAGATGATTATCGGTTCCGCCCGAAATGACCTTAAAGTTGAAATTTATAAGTTTATTTGCCATTGCCTGGGCATTTTTGATCACCTGCTGTGCATAGGTCTTGAATTCCTCATCCAGAGCTTCTTTAAAAGCTACAGCTTTTGCAGCTATCACGTGCATAAGCGGTCCGCCCTGGATTCCCGGGATAACCATTGAATCTATAAGCTCACTCATCATTTTCGTCCGTCCGGATTTCGGGGCAACCTTGCCGAATGGGTTTGGAAAATCTTTTCCCATGAGAATTAACCCGCCGCGCGGCCCACGTAATGTTTTATGAGTCGTGGAAGTGACAACGTGGCAGTGGGGAAGTGGATCGTCAAGCAGCCCTTTCGCTATTAATCCTGCCGGATGAGCTATATCCGCAAAAAGAAAAGCGCCCACTTTATCCGCTATTTCCCTGAATTTTTTGAAATCAATGTTCCGTGAGTATGCGCTCGCACCGACTGTGATCATTTTAGGCTTTTCTTTTTTTGCAATGTCTTCCAGTTGATCATAATCGAGAACTTCAGTTTTCGGATTTATCCCGTATTGAGTAAAATTATAGAGCTGTCCGGAAAAGTTAACAGGTGAACCATGTGTAAGGTGGCCGCCGTGTGACAGGTCCATTCCTAAAACCTTATCACCCGGTTTTACGAATGTAAAATAAACTGCCATATTTGCCTGCGAACCGGAATGCGGCTGGACATTAGCATACTCTGCGCCAAAGAGTTCCTTGACCCTGTCCCTTGCAAGATTTTCAGCTATATCCACGAACTCGCATCCGCCGTAATACCTCTTTCCGGGATATCCTTCAGCATATTTATTTGTCATGACAGAGCCCATTGCATCCATAACTTCGAGACTGGTAAAATTTTCCGAAGCGATAAGCTCGAGCTTGTTGTTTTGCCTTATCAACTCATTTCTGAGTGCACTATAAATTTGAGGGTCGTATTCTTGTAAATGAGACATTTCTTGTACGGTAATTATATTTAGTTTGTAATTAAATGTTAATTAATTAAATCTTTTATTCACCTTTTGGTTTCAGGAACCAGAGTTCCCCGATATTTATGGACGCACCTATACCGTATACATTATCTTTGACCAAGCCGTTAGTCGTAGTACCCCTGGTTTTATAACTGAAGGTCAGATCGAGACTATTGAACATACTCAGTGGTATAGATAATCCGGCATTGATGCCTATCGCATTTATCGAAGTTCCGTTTATTTTAAGATAATCTTGCGTATAGCTAGCCCCCAGACGATATGACATTCTTTTATATATTGAAGCTTCAAATTTTCTGGAAGGGGTGAATTCCATACCGATCCCCGCTTTCAGGCTATTTTTTATTTCAGGGGGATGAGTTGTTGTACCTGTTGTATCTGTTACCTGGAAGCTGCTCCAGTTTTGAAAAAACACGTCAGCTGAAACAATAAAAAACTGGGAAAATTCATTTGTTAGTCCTATACCGCCGGACCACGGGAGCTTAACTTTACCTGAACCCAAATTATCTATGGAATCAGTATTGGTAACTCGTTTAAAATTCCCGCTTAGCTTTGTATAAAGATATCCGGGAGTAGAAAAAAATGCACCGAGCGTCAGGTTGCTGAGTTTTTTTGATTTGAAGAGTTTATCAAATCCATGGAATAATAAGCCGCTATTTAGATAAACGCCCGAATAGCTTGTTATTATCTGGTTCCTTGTCCCGAAGAGGCTCGAGTTATCAAAATCAATTTCATTGGTTTTGGTTATGTTTCCAAAAGCATAATTGAATTGTGCTCCGAGGTCCAGAGTTTTGAAGAATTCATAAGAAGCTCCGAAAGAAATTCTTGAAATCCCTCCGCTGCCGTTATATGTTTGCGTATAATTTTCGCCCAGTGACGAACCTCTTAATATTATATCATAATTTACTAAGGTCATGGTGTTCAATCCGAGATCTAATATCAATCCTTTAGACGGATTTACAGGAATTGAAAGATTGAACCCGTCAAAACCGGCGTAAGATCTGTTTGAAGTGTAAGTACCATCAGATGACCTCGTATTAGCGAAATTAAATTTTGTCGAAAACTTAGTTGTAGGAATCCTTGTCCAGCAGGCCGGGTTGAGCGAATTTGTGTAATTTCCCCCAAGGGAAATTCCGAGAACCCCCATTGCGTCAGTTCTCATGCTCGAAGAATAATTATAATCTCCGAGTCCGAATATTGAATACACCGAGCCGCCGTTCTTTTCAAACTGGCTATAGGATTTACCGGGGAGTAAAACTGAGAGAATGAATATCAGAACCGGAATTTTTTTCATGAAGAAAATATTTTTTGCGCTCATTTCCCTGTCCTTGGTGTATATTTAATAATTACTCTCGGCCGTTTTGACGGATCAGAAGCTGTCACATTATAAAATGTAAACAGGTCAAGATTGACGGTTTGATTTTGAGGAACGATCTCCATGCCCCAGTTTGTCTGCCCCTGCACCCATCTCTGGAAAGGCAAAATAATCCTGAAATAGTATAGTGAACCCGTAGGACTGCCGTAAAACGGTACAGTTTCGGTGACTACACCATTTGCTGTATCGGTAATGAAATATGAGATCAGCTGCTGGACCGTTTGGGTAGAAAATTTAGAGTCCGCTGAATCGAGTGTTAATATAAGCTGTGCATCATTAATAGTGGCATTAGCCGGGATCTTGTTTTCGGTAAATTTTAAAGTCTGTATGTAACTTACCCCAGCCTGCAGATGGAAGACTTCTGGAGTTGTTATAAATGTTGTATTGATAAGTGAAACGGTTTGTGATACATCAGAACTGATGGTATCGGTTGTCCCTCCTTTGCTAACGATTATTCTTAACAGAGGCTTTAAACCTGAATTATTATTAGCCGAATAAAACGACTTTAGCACAGCGGAAGATGGATTAGGATTCAGCACGATACCGTAATTTTTCACACCATGGTTCGTATCGGCAGCATATGCAAGCCAGTTCTGAACCAATAAACTATTAAGCGTAATATTGATTGTCTGTGTATCAACCGGAACGCCTGAATAGCTTCCCTGCAAAACGGTTCCAAATGATGTCGAAGAAACGGAATCATATGTAACCGTACCGTAATTAAGATTTTGTTCTACTGTATAAATATTGAACGATATATTTCCGAACGAATCGGATGGTGTTGAAGGAAAATAGTAATTGTTATACTTCAGCTGAAGGATAGCGGAATATACAACTGCACTATCAAATGCAGTACTGAGACTTGTGAATTTAATGAGCGCTTTAGAATTATAATTTCCCGATATACCAACTATCAAGTTCGTAGAACCTGAAGTATTGACAGCTTTACGGAGATTTATCGAAGTGAACTGCATCGTGTCAATATATGAATCAAATACTCTAATACCTGCTGTATCACCTGGAGGCAAAAAATTCTTCCCGAGTGAAGTTGGATTATCAGCACATCCTGATACTTGCAAAATATAATAGGCTAAAGCATATGCAAAAACAAAATAGAAGAAGTATCTTCTATTCCAGCAAGACATTCTAAAGGTCATATTTTTCTATAAATTTAACAGCTTCAAGTAAATTTTCAGCAATAAAGTCAATTTTTAATCTTTCATCAAGACATTTCCTGTATGCCATTTTCCCGTAACCGGTAAGTACAAGGATCTTCTTTAGCCCGGCATTATCTCCGCATTTCATATCTGAATATGAATCTCCTATCATAAATGAACGTGAAAGATCTATATTGTATTTTTCTTTTGCCTGAATAACCATTCCTATATCCGGTTTTCGGCATGAACTATCTTTTTTGTATTTTTCGATAATGCCATCAACATGGTACGGGCAGAAAAAACTGTCATCTATTATAGCTCTGGAATCTGAGGTGAGAAGCATTTTCTGCATCTTAAGGTTTATTCTGTCCAATTCCTCTTCCGTAAGCCACCCTCGTGCTATTGCAGATTGGTTTGTAATAATGATAGTCATAAAACCGGCTTTTTTTGCTAGTGATATAGCCGAAGCCGAACCATCGATAAGCTCTACCTGTTTCTCGTTGATCAAGTATCCTAGTTCATCATCGTTTTGCCCGGCCATTTCTTTTAAAATAGTACCGTCCCTGTCCATGAAAACAGCTTTAATAAGTGTGATCGATCCGTTTGTCAAATGCCGGGGAATTTAAATTTATTAAAATTAGGTTTACATAGCGGGGATCAAGCAAAGGGGCTTTTAATCTCACGATGTATATCTTCACGCTTTCTCTTTTTTGATCAATGATTTATACAGTTCGATATATTTTTTTGCTGAAACCTCCCAGGAGAAATCGTATGCCATAGCCTGCTTTATAAGCTTGTTCCACTCTTCGCGGTTTTTATAGAGTCTCAGCGCACGTTTGATCGCAGTTATTAATGCACTTGGTTCATATTTGTCAAAGAGAAATCCGTTGCCATTAGCATTTTTATATTCGATAATTGTATCCGCTAATCCGCCTGTGGCTCGTACAACAGGAATTGTTCCGTATTTCAAGCTGTACATCTGGTTCAAGCCGCATGGTTCATATTTGGATGGCATCAGGAAGATATCGCTCCCTGCTTCGATCAGATGGGCAATCTCTTCCGAAAAACCGAGATAAAGACCGATCTTCTTAGGAAATTTCTTTTTAAAACCTTCAAACATTTTGTGATAAGCTTTATCCCCGGTTCCCAGAACTACCAGCTGTATGTTTTCTTTCATCAAGTCTTTCATGACGGCTTCTATCAGGTCAAAACCTTTTTGTATCGTAAGACGTGAAATTATTCCTATGACCGGTATATCAGGGTCATATGTAAGATTAAAATGTTTGCAGAGAGCTTTTTTATTTTCTCTTTTTAGCGGAAGCTCCTTAGAACTGTACCTGAACGGTATCAACCTGTCTTTTTCAGGATTCCATACCGTATAATCGACGCCATTCAATATGCCGAATAGATCTTTTTTTCTTTTTTTGAGAATTCCTTCAAAACCATAGCCGTACTCGTTGGAGGTGGTAATCTCCTGTGCATATTTTTCGCTTACAGTAGTAATGATATCTGAGAACATAAGTCCCGCTTTGAGGAAACTGAATTTTCCGTAATATTCCACACCCTCTTCATTAAAAATATTATCAGGAAGTCCCGATTTATAGAAAGATTTATCCGGGAATATTCCCTGGTAAGCAATATTATGAATCGTAAATACACTGCGTACTGAATTAAGCAGGGGATCTTTACTGTGAATGGTTTTCAGATAAGCAGGTATCAACCCGGTTTGCCAGTCATTGCAGTGTACAATGTCCGGCTTCCAGCCGAGTAGACCGAGAACCTGCACGACAGCCCTGTTATAAAAAATAAACCTTTCGTCATTGTTCGCATAATCCTTACCTGTTTTAGCGTCCATATAGGGACTATTCTTTCCGAAAAATTCGTCATTCTCGAGAAGAAACACCTGAACTTTGCCTTTGGGAGATATGATAAACGAGGATTTTATGTTGCATTTTGCTATTCTATCACCGACAGGAACATCGATTCCCGTTAATCTTTTTATTTCGTAGATCCTCAATTTTCGTTCATCCAGCCCGCCGTATTTGGGAGTAATGATCCTGACCGCATGCCCGAGAGCATTAAGTTCCTGCGGAAGTGAGTTGGAAACGTCGGCTAAACCACCGGTCTTAGAATATGGCGTAACTTCGCTTGTGCAAAATAAAATGTTTAATCCTTTAGGCATAATTTTATAATTTTAACAAAATTATCGATTTGTGTTTTTATAAGCAATGAAATAAAAATTGGGTATTTTACATAACATTCTTCAATTCTATCATTGTTTCACAAAAAGCTATAAATTATCTTTATAATTCTATGAAATTTAATAAAAGGACACATAACTGCGGGCAATTATCTGCTTCAGATATAGGTAAATTTGTCACACTTAACGGATGGGCATCTCAGATACGCGATCTTGGAGGAATCATTTTTGTGAATCTCCGGGACCGGTACGGGGTTACACAGCTTACTTTTAATCCTGACAATAAATCAACCTACTCATTGGCGAAAGAACTGAAAAATGAATTTGTCATTTCAGCATCCGGAACTATACAGAAGAGAAGCAATTCGAATCCATCAATGAAAACCGGTGAGATAGAGGTATTGGTCACTGAAGCAGAGATATTGAGCAGATCGGATGTCCCACCATTCGTGGTTGGAGGTGAAATCACTTCTAATGAAGATCTCAGACTAAAATACCGTTATTTAGACCTGAGAAATGATTTTCTCAAAGATAATCTGATTCTAAGAAATGAAGTGACACAGGTAGTGCATGATTATTTTCACAAACGGGGATTCATAGAAATTGAAACTCCAGTCCTGATGAAATCCACACCTGAGGGAGCACGGGATTACCTTGTTCCATCAAGGATACATCATGGGAAATTCTATGCTCTTCCCCAGTCTCCGCAAACGTACAAGCAAATATTGATGATAGCAGGCTTTGATAAATATGTGCAACTTTGCAAATGTTTCAGGGATGAAGACCTTAGAGCAGACAGGCAGCCTGAATTCACCCAGATTGACCTCGAGATGAGCTTTGTGACACAGGAAGATGTGTTCGAAGTAGTAGAAGGATGTATGAAGGAGATATGGCAAAAGATCAAAGGGATAGAACTTAATACACCTTTCAGGAAACTGACCCATGATGAAGTGTTATCTGCTTACGGTATTGATAAACCTGACCTAAGGTACGGAATGAAAATAATCGAGATAACAGATGAATTGAGAAGTTCTGAATTTAAGGTCTTTAGCGATGCGATAAACAGCGGAGGAATTGCTGCGGGGATAAAACTAATCCGGACAGACCTCTCCAGGAAGAAATTAGACGAACAGATGGAGTTTGCAAGATCAATGGGATTCGGCGGACTCGCACACATTAAGGTGACAAATAACGAGATCAGTTCTTCATTCAAGAAATATGTAAGTGAAGAGACATTAGATAAGATAGTTAGTAAATTTTCCGAAGATGGAAACAGGGAAGGAACGATATTCATTCTTTCAGGTGAAAAGAAAAAAGTCTGTGAATCTCTGGGTAAGGTAAGAATAAAATTAGCGGAAGAATATTTATCGGATGAAATAAAAAATAAATATGAATTTCTCTGGGTAACGGATTTTCCGCTCGTTACATGGGATGAAAAAGAGAACAGATTCGCTGCAGAACATCACCCTTTCACTTCACCTAAAGAGGAGTTTATGCCTTTGCTTGACAGCACGGATAAAGATGAGATAAAAAAGATAAAAGCAGATTGTTATGACCTTGTCCTTAACGGAAGCGAACTTGGTTCCGGCAGCATCAGGATACACAAGAGCGATATACAATCGAAGGTATTTAAGATAATCGGACTTTCGGATGAAGAGGCGAAAGAAAAGTTTGGCTTCCTGCTGGAAGCATTCAGGTATGGTGCACCGCCCCATGGAGGAGCAGCATTCGGATTCGATAGGATAGTGGCATTGCTTGACGGACAAACCTCAATCAAGGATTTTATTGCGTTTCCGAAGACTACCAATGCTATGAGCCTAATGGACGGCTCACCTGGTAAAGTGGATGATAAGCAGCTGGATGAGCTGGGAATTAAGATTGCGGATAATAAATAAGCAATTTTTTTAGATTTTAATTTTCATAAATATATGGCATACAAAATTCATAATACAGAAGTTGAAATTATAAAAGGCGATATAACGTTGCTTGATGTTGAAGCGATCGTTAATCCGGCAAACAATTATTTAATTCACGGCGGGGGATTAGCTGCTGCGATAGTTCATAGAGGCGGACAGATAATACAGCAGGAATCAAAGAAGATAGGGTTTGTGCCAACAGGGAGTGCCGTTATAACTCAGGGCGGACATTTGAAAGCCAAACATGTTATCCATGCTGTCGGGCCGCATTATAAGGACGGCAGGTCAGGAGAAGCAGAAAAGCTTGCAAGCGCGGTTAAAACTTCGCTTGATATTGCAGACAAGAAAAAATTGAAATCGATTGCTCTACCGGCGATAAGTTCAGGTATATACGGTTACCCTATTCAGGAAAGTTCTAAGGTCATTGTTGACTCAATTGCAGATTTCCTGAAAACAAAGGAAAAAGAGAAGATTGAAACCACACTGGAAAAAGTGGTTTTATGCCTTTATGATGATGCAGCCTATAACGAATTTGAGAAACAAATTAAGGTACTGCCTTCAGAATCTGCTAAAGCTGAGACCAAACGCGTAAAAAAAGAATCAAAGCCAAAAGCAGAATCTAAAACAAAAAAAATTGTCAAATCAAAAACGAAAAAAGAATAATTAATATATTAACACTATAGGAGAATTATAATGTTACCGAATAACATGACACAAACAGCAGTAGGACAGGATTTTAAAGTAAAAGATCTCTCATTGGCAGAATGGGGTCGCAAGGAAATACGTCTCGCAGAAGCAGAAATGCCGGGTCTTATGGCTATCCGAGAGGAATACAAAAAAACTAAACCTCTTAAAGGTGCCAGGATCGCTGGATGCCTGCATATGACAATTCAGACCGCCGTTCTTATAGAAACCTTGATAGATCTGGGAGCGGAAGTTAGATGGTCTTCGTGCAACATTTTTTCTGCGCAGGACCATGCAGCGGCTGCTATTGCAGTAAAAGGAATTCCTGTATTTGCATGGAAGGGTGAGACAGAGGAAGAATACAACTGGTGTATCGAACAAACATTATTCTTCGGACCTGACAAGAAACCGCTCAATATGATACTGGATGACGGCGGAGATCTTACTTTAACAATTTTTGAGCACTTTTCCGAGCTTATACACGATATCAAAGGAATTTCAGAAGAAACCACCACGGGTGTTCATAGATTGTATGAGAGAATGAAGAACGGGACCTTGCCTATTCCGGCATTCAATGTTAATGATTCGGTGACGAAATCAAAGTTCGATAATAAATACGGCTGCCGTGAATCGCTCGTAGATGCTATCAGACGCGCTACCGATGTAATGTTATCGGGGAAAATCGCTGTAGTTGCGGGTTATGGTGATGTAGGAAAGGGTTCGACCCAATCATTAAGAGGTGCAAACGCAAGGGTTCTCGTTACCGAGATAGATCCGATATGCGCTCTCCAGGCAGCTATGGAAGGTTTTGAAGTGGTAACGATGGATGATGCCGCGCTGATCGCTGATATTTTTGTTACTGCAACAGGCTGCTGCAAGATAGTTACTGAAAGACATTTTAAGAAGATGAAAGATAAAGCCATCGTTTGCAACATAGGTCATTTCGATCATGAGATAGATATGGCGTGGCTGAACGAACATTACGGCAAAACCAAAATAAACATTAAACCACAGGTAGACATATATAATGTTGATGGCAAGGAAATCATCGTTTTAGCCGAGGGACGGCTTGTAAATCTGGGATGCGCTATGGGACACCCTTCATTCGTTATGTCAAACTCTTTCTCGAACCAGGTGCTAGCCCAGATAGAACTTTGGAACCACAGCGATAAATATGAGAATAAAGTATACGTGCTCCCGAAACATCTTGATGAAAAAGTTGCACGTCTCCATCTTGCTAAGATTGGTGCCAAACTTGAGGAGCTTACTCAGGAACAAGCTGATTATACAGGAATAAAAAAAGAAGGTCCCTATAAATCCGATATGTACCGTTATTAATGAGTTTATAAAGTTCATAAGGTTTGTAAAGTTAATAAAGTGTTTTAAAATTTGGATTTTCTTCTTTTTACTTTATAAACTTTAAAACTTTCTAACCTTATTAACTAATTAGCTGGCGTAGCTCAGTTGGTAGAGCAGCTGATTCGTAATTAGCAGGTCGGGGGTTCAAATCCCTTCGCCAGCTCAAGAAAATATTTGGTAACCAGTCTGGTTTTAGTATTTTTTAACCGGGCTGTTTTCTTTTTGAAAAGGGTGTCAGCATTTTGACTCATTTCTTAGGTCTCAAATCTTCTGGAACGTTTAGTAGTATCTTTTTTAACCTAAAAGGTTTAATCCTTTTTCCGTTCCAAAGAACTATTGCAATTCAAAGTGTTCCAACATATATTTTATTAATTATATAATAGATAGAAGAAAAATAATGTTTTTGAAAACATTAATTAATTGATATTAAATAATGAAAAAGCGTACTATCTTAATCATAATCTTTATTTTTGTTGTTCTTGCGGCAACGGCAACGGTATATTCAATCTGGAAAAGCGAGAAAAATACAAAAATCAGCTGGATCACAGTTCAACCGGAAAAAGGCGATATTCAAAATTTAGTAACCGCAACCGGAACTGTTAATGCAGTAAAGACCGTGCTTGTAGGTACACAGGTATCAGGTGTAATATCAAAGATCTTTGTTGATTTTAATGATGTTGTAAAACAGGGTCAGGTGATTGCCTTGCTTGATACAAGAACGCTTAAGGTTTCGCTAGCTGAATCCAGAGCTAATTTATTGAAAGCTCAGGCTCAATTAGCACAGATTAAAGCAGAATATGAAAGAAATAAAATTTTATATGAGAAGAATTTAGTAGACAAGAGCGATTTTGATATACAAACAAGCAATTATAAGGCAGCTGAAAATACGGTGCAAGCCGCAGAGGGTGAAGTATCAAAAGCTACTATCAATTTGGACCTTGCAACTATTACAGCCCCAATAAGCGGAGTTATTATTTCAAGAAATGTGGATGTAGGCCAAACAGTAGCGGCAAGCTTTTCAACACCTACCTTGTTTACGATTGCCAATGACCTGAAAAAAATGCAATTGCAGGCTAATGTTGATGAAGCCGATATAGGACAGATAAGTATAGGACAATATGTTTTTTTTACCGTAGATGCATATCCTGATCTAAACTTCACAGGTGAAGTTCAGCAGCTTCGTATGCAGCCGATAACTACAAATAATGTAGTCAGCTATGCCGTAATGATAGACGCTCCAAATGACGATTTAAAGCTTTTACCTGGAATGAACGCTAATATTTCTATTGTAGTAAAGGAAAGTAAAGGCGTTATAAAAATTCCGATTTCAGCTTTGTATTTTTCCCCGGGACAATTACAAAAAGGACTGGATAGTGTTGTTATTCAAAAGCAAAGAGATAGTTTAGGAACCTTTGGACAATCACTGGTACTTATTTTAAACAATGGCAATCTCACTCCCGTCATAATTCAAACAGGTTTATCAGACGGCATCAAGATTGAGGTGAAAAGCGGAGCTTTAACTCCTCAATCCGAATTAGTTGTGGGTATCAAACAAGATGGAGTAGTTGTTCCTCAATCAAAGGGACTGATCCAAACGCCTCAGAGAACTCCAAGGCGTTAAAATAATCATTATGCAGGCAGTTATTTCAGTTAAAAATATATTCAAAATCTACAGAATGGGCAGCCAGTCCCTTGCTGCGCTGAATGATGTATCCATGGATGTATTCCCGGGAGAATATATTGCTATAATGGGCTCAAGCGGTTCAGGAAAATCTACTTTTATGAATATATTGGGCTGTCTGGATGTGCCTACACGCGGTGAATACCTTTTCAACGGAGAATCCGTTATAAGTAAATCCAAGATACAGCTTGCGCATTTGCGGAGAGATAATATAGGTTTTGTGTTCCAGTCATTCAATCTCTTATCACGCACTACGGCTTACGAGAATGTAGAGCTTCCCCTGATATACTGCAATATACCTGCGTCGGAAAGGAATATAAAGGTTGAGAAAGCCTTAATAAGCGTAGGATTAAAAGACCGTATGAGTAGTTTGCCCAATATGCTCTCAGGCGGTCAGCAGCAAAGAGTTGCAATAGCTAGAGCCATAGTAAATAGTCCCAAAATGATACTGGCAGATGAGCCTACAGGCAATCTTGATACTCGAACCAGCATGGAGATTATACAGATTTTTCAAGAATTGAACGATCAAGGGATCACTCTGGTGATGGTGACTCATGAAAATGATATTGCGCAAACATCAAAACGCAAAGTAGTATTCAGAGACGGGAAAATGCTTAAATCGGAAGATACAACTAACAGAATGATTGCGTCTGAACAATTAAAACTATTGCCGAAGCCGGAGGAAATAGAATTATGATAATAATTAGGCTTAATCGTAAGCTAAGAATTTTTTCTTTTTTTAAGATTTGACCAAAAGATCATGTACATTCAAAGCAGTGTAAAGGTTGCGTTTAGAGCACTGGGGAAAAACCGCTTTCGCTCTTTTCTCACGATGCTGGGCATTATAATAGGTGTGGTTTCAGTTATTGTGATGGAAGCTATTGGCAACGGCTCAAGTGAGGACGTAAATACCCGCATAAGCAGTTTGGGTACTAACCTGATAACAATAAGCCCTGTTTCCGCAAGATCGATGGGTGTAAGCCAGGAATCAGGCACAGCCCCGACATTAAAAAAAGAGGACGCAGATATTCTTATATCTGAAGTTGGTTCTATAACCGGTGTTTCACCATTAGTTCGCACTACCGTACAAATGAAATTTGGAAATCAAAACTGGAGAAGCAATATTTCGGGTGTGTACCCTGACTATTTCGCAATACGCAATTTGGAATTAGATGATGGAACCATTTTTACGAAGGCAGATGAAAAAAAATTCACTAAGGTATGTATAATCGGCAAAACTGTTCAAAAAAACCTGTTTTCAAGCAACCAAAATCCGATAGGTTCAACTATACGTGTCGGGACAATACCATTTCTGATCATAGGCACGCTAAAAAGCAAAGGTACCAGCGGAGGAGGACAGGACCAGGACGATATTGTTTTAGCCCCATATTCCACTGTTCAAAACCGTATGCTTGGCAGCGAAAATATTCAGCAGATCTATGTTTCAGCCCAATCGGAAGATGTGGTAAATACCGTAGTTTCGGACATTCAAAAATCATTGCGATTCAAACATCAATTGCTGCCTTCTGCTCCAAACGATTTTACCATCAGCACCCAGCTTGATATCCGCCAGACGTTAAATACGGTAGTTAACACCATCACAATATTGCTATCTGCTGTAGCGGCTATATCGTTGTTAGTAGGCGGTATCGGCATTATGAATATTATGCTTGTATCAGTTACCGAAAGGACACGCGAAATCGGTATTCGCATGGCAGTAGGTGCTACAGGTTTTGACGTGCAGTTTCAACTGCTTCTTGAAGCGGTGGTATTAAGCCTGTTAGGAGGGATTTCCGGTATTGTGCTCGGGCTTACCACTTCTTATCTTGTTATGAGGTTCGCAGGATTTACAACCATTGTTACTGTACAATCAATTATTATTTCATTTGTTGTAAGCACACTCATTGGAATTTTCTTTGGTTGGTATCCATCCCGGAAAGCCGCTAATCTCAATCCAATTGATGCATTGCGATATGAATGAAAATAATAAAATCTATCTAACCGCTTATTCGACCTATCATTATTTATTATTATTACTTAATTTATAGCGTTCGGCTTCCAGCTTAATCACTAATCAAAGCAACTTACAATGTATATTGAAAACGATAATAATAAATTATCAAAGCCGATCCACTACATAATTGCTCTTCTGATACTATTAATCGAATTTCTAGGTGTTCAACGGCTTATGATGAAAGCTGATCTTCCGTTTGATTGCAGATCGGAGGATAATAAGATCGTAGCCGCAGTAGATTATAATGGGATTCAAACCGGGAATGTCATACACGATATTAACGGTTTTACCCTTTCGACAGAATTTGCAAAAGAGTTTTTTTTAGACAGCAAGAGTATCGGTGATACGGTCGTATTGAATTATTTTTCAAATGGTGTTGAAAATACCGCATTAGCAGAATTGTGTCCGTATTACAGGAATTTTATATTTATAATTATAAGTATTATTATTGCTCTCTCTTTTCTCGCTTCGGCAGTATTTGTTATAAGCAAAAAACCTTCTAGCCGTGACGTCAGTATAATATTCTGGATATTAATATTGTTCAGTTTAGCGACTGCTACTTCACCGGGAAAATTTTATATACAAGATAATTTGTTGAGTCTCCTGACAAGGATATCACATGCGGTCAGCTATA
>JBEKSX010000029.1:0-35601 GCA_049516635.1 Ignavibacteria bacterium
GTAGATCTGCGTGTCAGATTTATACTTTTTAAATATGTCCGCCAGGTCTTTTTTGAGCAAGGTGTTTTATTAAGTTATGTCAGGTATGTTACCTGACATGGAAAGCGAAGCTTTTGTATAATATAACAAAATAAAGAAATCAAGATAATGGTTTACATTCAAGTTTCAAAACCCCCTTCCCTTCGGGCTTCCCCGCTCCGCTTGAAGCGGATGTCCCACTTTAATTAAAGTCAAAGATCCGCCTTTGGAGGAGGGGGATTTAGGGGGTTTTTGTTACTTAATTATATATCAAATACTTTTTCCTTAAGTCCTTAAAATCATCAAGCTCTTTTTTGTATGAGTCCGTTATCGCGTTCAGGTCCTTGCCGTCCATGACCATTTTCCTCAAACGGTCGGTGCCTGCGAGCTTATCTATATAATTATCCTTGTTAAATTTAAAATCGGGGAACAATTTCTTCAGGCTGATAAGCAAAGCGATGCCCGCTTTTACCGGCTCGAACTTTAACCTGTCCAGAATGTGTATATAAAAGCCGGAGCAATCCGTATCCTTGAACTTCGGCTCTTTTACGTACTCGGTTGCTTTCGGTCTGAACGTTATCGGCTCGAACACAACACCCGCGAATCCGTACGAGTTCATCTCATCGGCAAGCGTCTTGCCGGTGACCCACGGCGCCCCTGCAGACTCGAATGGCATCGATGTGCCTCTTCCTTCGGATACGTTCGTGCCTTCGAGGAAACAGGTGCACGGGTACGAGGTTGCGCTGAAAGACGTATATATGTTAGGAGATGGCTGTTCCCAAACGATGTCAAGCTTGTTAAAGTCCGTCGAGCGTGTGTAATTTTCCATTCTGGATATCTCAAGGATATTGGCGGTTATCTTCAATTGGTCCTTCAGGTACGATGCCAGCTCACCGCAGGTCATCCCGTAGCACACGGGAGCAGGGATCATCCCGACGAACGACCGGAACGCGGGATCGAGGGTGAACCCGTCCGTATAATCCGCATCGAGGATAACGGGACGGTCACAGACTATCAGCTTTTTATTATTGTCTGCCGCAGACTTAAGACAATAATAAAGAGTGGATGTGTAAGTATAGAACCTTGCCCCTACGTCCTGTATGTCATAGACCAGAACGTCCACGCCCTGCAGGTCATCGGCGGACGGCGCATTTTTACTGCCGTAGAGCGATACGATATGGATACCCGTCATCGGGTCGGTTTCGGAATAAGTTTCGTCACCGCGTATGCCGTGCTCGGGAGAAAATAATTTTACAACATCAATGCCGTGCTTAAGCAGGGCATCCAGGATATGTGTGCCATCGGACATTATCCCCGTCTGGTTGGTGATAAGCCCGACCTTGAGCGGCTTCAGCTCATTTATGTTCTCGTATACAAGCACCTCATCGCCGAGCAAAAATTTCGGGTCGCAATAAGATGATGCGCTGAAAACAAAAAAGCTTAAAAAGATGATGAATATATTAAAATTTCTTTTCATAATCTGCAAAATTAACAATAAAAAATGAGATAATAAGGGGAAAAGGGGTGAGGTCAAAGGTGAAACGCGGGTAACTGTCACCCTGAACGAAGTGAAGGGTCTCACAGTCTTTGCGACCCCGAGTACTCGGGGGAAGAATCACAAGCTGCCTGCCTTTGGAGGGAGAAATTTAATAAATCTAGATATGGACAAAGAGAAATAGAGGTGAGATACATAATGGAATTATAATTCTAGCGTTTGTAATCTATCCTTTTTTTATCGTAATAATCTAAAAACAAATTAATAAATTCTTTCTGCTTTTGGTCATTAAGCTCGGATATATTAAACTTTCTAATAATAGTTTCTAAATCATCTACCTTAAAGAAATACTCTATATCTTTATAGTATAAATCGTAAGATTCCTTATTAACATAATCAGATAAATCACGACTTCCGACTCGATATACGAAACATGATAATAACCTGATTAATGAAGTTATATCTTTCTTTTTTTCACTTATGTAGTTCACGACCTCATTATTTTTTCCCCATCTTTCCCACCTATGAAGTATCTTTGGCAGTTTTGGATGGGCTTCTAAATCAAAATTTGTAGACCAATCCTTAATCTTGACATTAGCAATTGCTTCCAATTCATTTAATTGCCCCTCATTTACGAGATATTGATCACTCGGTTTTGTTTCTTTGCTTTTCTCATATTTACCATATTCTGAATCAAGGTAACTAACGAAATCAACAATTTGAAATATACTTTTTTCAGTGATTTTGAAAATATTTTTTAAAGTCTCAAATCTCTTTTGTTGTGAATCCAAATTGAAAATAATCTTATAAGTAATACTAAATATCAAACCCGAAATAGCTTCATTGTAATACATATTATTAGTTATGCACAACGAATCCCCAATTTCAAAAAATACACAAAGGATGTTAAAATAATATTCATTTTGTTTATTCTTGATAACATATCTTTCTAGTAATTCAAGAAATCGATATACTCTATCCTCTTTATATAATGAGATCAATTGATTAGCAAAATCTTTCGCATTGTCTGCAGCGCCCAATATTTTTAAAAATTCGGATTCAGAAAAATCTTTTTCTGCCAAATCATATTTGAAGTAAATGTCAAATTTCTCATAACTACATATTCTTTTTTGTTCATTCCATTCGTCAAACCTGGCATCATAAGCATTCCTACTAGTAAAATCGGGAAATAGTCTATATAACAAGTCATGAATTATCATCCTAAATTCATCAGATATACTAGAAAGAATTTTTTGTAAGTGCTCCTCTTTTCGTTGCTGCATATCTGATACAGATTCCATCCTATATTGCACGAATGGAGAATTAGTGAATAATTCCTTATTGTCTCGAATGTTATAATATAATTCACGATTAAAAGTTTGAATAGCGGTTATAGCAAGTAAATCTACAACATTAACTTCATCTTTTAGTATGGAGTAGTTAAATTCAAATAGATTAATATATCGGATAATATCACGGATTGATTTAAAAAAATATTTTATGCTACTCAAATACATATTGCCCCAATAATATTTATCAAATTGTTCATCCGAAAGGTCCTTTATTATTTCATTTATTCTATTAAATAAGACTTCAGAAATTTTGGATTCACTAATATGAGGAACTTGAAATGGTACTTGAATTACCTTTTCCAAATATTTATTACCGTCTATTCCTTGAAAATCCGATAGTGAATGTTTCACGACTTTTGGATCAAATGCTAGTATATATATAGTATTAGTAAAATCAGCAATTGATTTTACGAGTTGAAATATTTGACGTATTTCAGAATTGTTTAACCTGTCTATATCATCAATAATTATGATGATTTTAGAATTCAACTTCTTTAATAAGACATTTACTTTATTTTTAATTAAATTTAAATCATTCTGTTTTGTGCTTGATCTTTTGTTGAAAATTGAAACAACTTTTAAACCCAACAAGACGAGTATACCCCAAAAGCCGAATGCGGGTGTTATTACATCAAAAATAATTGAGTATTGCTCTAGAACATTAGCTATTTTATTGAATCTTTTGTCATATATTGGCTTATTTAAAGTATTAGATAATTGTTTAAAAAATTGATGTAATAATTGATTCTGGTCCGAAAAATTCCAAGGATTAAATGTAAATACGACAGGTTTTTCATTATTATTATTTTCAAACTGGATATCAATATATTCATTTACCATATTGAGGATTGATGACTTACCTGTTCCCCAATCCCCATATAAGCCAATCGTTAAACTATTAGAATTTTTATAATTAATGATAGACTTAGCTAGTTGCTGAGAAAACTTTTTTCGTCCAAGGATATCATCTTCTGATGAAGTTATTGGTAAATCTGGATAAAACATTTTTATACTGCTTAAATTATGATTAATATACTGATTATACGACAATTTTACAATTCATATTTTCTATTATGTCGGAATTTAGAATGGAGTATTTTTCCCTTCTTTTATGTTATAATGTATATGTAATTTTTTTCTCCACAGATTTGAAGGATTAATCTTCAGATTCGGTGACTATTATAATAATCAGTGAAATCAGGAGATTCCGTTTAATCAGCTGACCTGATTTATAGTTTTTGCTTCTCTGCATCGCTGTGGTTCAAATATCTCCCTGCTATCCTCAGTTATACCCTCCCTTTTGCCTTGATTTTTGCAGATTAATATATTATATTTGTATTTGCGGTTTTTACTATAACTCGTGCCACGATTAAAGGATTATCGTTATAATGCAGTTCATTAACAAAAGTTATTTATTCTCATTTTTTCTTTTTTCGTGTAATCGTGGCACGAGTGGTTAAGCTCAAGTTACCTAACTTAACCAATCAAAAATGGCGATTCCGGTTTGTTTTGGAGCATGGGGTAACTAAGTTACCCTAACTTAAAATTCAAAAATGTGCCGATTCCTGTTTGTATTCCCAATATTTTGGACCGGGGGGTAACTTAAGTTACCCGGGGGGTAGGAAGTTCAAAGTTAAAAATTGAAAGTTATAAATTGCAATTGAAAATTGAAAATTTGGTTTTTTCCAGAGTTAAATATACGTTCTTTGAAAAATTCGTTATTTTATTACTTAGTTGTTAAACTCATTACTAAGTAATCATTACTTGTTATACCAAAAAGTGGCGATTTTTGTCAACCTTATTACTTGGCATTACTTAAGTAATGGGGGGTAGGAAGAAAATTTAAAGTTGAAAATTGAAAGTTAAAAATTGCAGTTAAAAATTTTAAATTTTGACTATTCTTTGTGGCTTCGCGGCTGAATTTTGTTATGTATTCAACACGCACGGGAATATCCGTAAGGTTCTGTCAAATTTTAATTTTAAAATTTAATTTTTAATTTTAAATTTTAAATTTTAAATTATCTTGCTTCCCTGTGCCTGTCTGCCCAGTAAGCCCAGAGGACGATGAGCCATGCAGATAATGAAACGTAGCTTATGAGTTTTGTATCAGCCGGCGGAGTAGAAAGCAGGTTCATGGTATATACAACAGCGAGAAATATTATCAAGCCCCATGAAGCGTAGGTTCCGGTCTTATCTTTCGGTTTTGTACAGGAGAAATACAGGTAAGCTCCGATTATGAATATAAGCGCTTCGATTGTAATGGCAACTGCGGGTATGTTCCACAACCCGAATCCTTCATCGGGACCGCCGGGGTAAAGCGGCAGGTCGGGCTTATGGACGATGAGGTCGAGTACCCAGTGGCTTATAACAAGCAAGCCCACGATGAGCGAGTTCCTGAAATTTCTGCGGAAGATGTAATAGAATCCCGATAACAGGACCGCCCAGATGAGAACGTAGAGCAGGCTGTGGCTGAACGGGTAGTAATCGAAACTCAGCGGTGTCATTTTTGTATCGCCGGGATGTACGGAAACGTGCTCGACGCCGAGTATCAGAAAAATCGGCCAGATGAGATCTAGCCACTGCGCAGCCATGAATAATGTTCCGAGCGATATTTTCGGGCCGGGTTTTTTACCGGCATAGCCGACGCCGTAATGACCTATGAACATAGTTGCCTCCTGTTAAAATTATGTTGTTGGTCAAAAGACCAACAACGGGGTAATGGATTTTTGCAATTATACTGATAACTTTTTGAAAAACAAAATATTCAAAAAATATTAAATCTGAGGAAATTATTATTGAAGAGACTCAGAATCTGAAAGCTGGACCTAATTTGAAATTAAACAGGCTTGCATGCTGTTCGGTGTTCACAAGCCTGTAATAGGATATCTCAAATGAAATTAAAAAGTGTTTGCCGATCTTGAGTTCGGGGGTGAAAAGAAATCCCAGGTCGAGATAATTATCGGTACTGTTATTTCCGGTATATATGTAATGCATGGCGTACTTGCCCGCAACGCCTCCTATGCTGAAATCGAAGTTCTTATAGCTGGAAGTAAAGAGTACCTGCAGATTAATACTGTATGATTTATAATTTTCAGAATAGAGGATGCCCTCGTGAAGAATTTCGGCAGTTCTCTGCCAGTATTCGGCATTGGCTCCGATGGACCAGTACTGACCGAACTTTCTGCGGAAGCTGAGGTCAGCTATCCATCCGTCGGGGAACCCGTTCTGACGCTCGTTGTCTTTGGAATGATATCCTGCTTTAAACGAGACCTGGTATGGATAATTATCTTTGTGATTTTGTTCTTTGGATTGAGAAAATATACTGAAATGTACGGGCAGCAGTATTAAAGCTAAAATGAGTATGGATCTTTTCATAAATATAATTTTACCAAAACATTATAGATTATAAACTAAAATTATACAAGAGAGAAAATGGGTTTAAAAGGAAGGGCTTTATCAAAAGTACTATTTTGTCATTCTGAGCGAAGCGAAGAATCTCTTTCTTAATCATATTATAGATTCTTCGGTCACTGCGTTTCCTCAGAATGACAGTTGAGAATGCCCCATTTTGTCGAGATTTTCTAGCGAAAACTTTTAAAATATTATCAATGCACCATGAATTTCGCCATCTCGGACCTTTGCAGTTTTCCTTTTTTATTGAGGTACGTTTTTATCATAACAAAAATGATCGGTGTAACAACAAGTACGTGGATAGCTGATGTAACCACTCCGCCTATCATAGGAACGGCGATCGGTTTCGCAAGGTCGGAGCCGGTTCCTGTCGACCACATGATGGGTATAAGTCCGATGAGGTTTACGGCAACAGTCATTAGTTTCGGCCTCAAACGGAGTACTGCTCCGTCCTTTGCTGCCTGTACAATATCGGCACTGGTAATAATATCATTGTTTGCTATCAACTTTTTATCGAGCGCTTCGTGGAGATAGATTACCATAACGACACCCGTTTCTACAGCGAGCCCGTACAGGGCAATGAACCCGACCCATACGGCTACGGAGAAATTGTAATGCAGAATGGACATCAGGTAAACACCTCCGATGAGTGCGAAAGGAACGGAAAGCATTACGAGTATGGATTCCAGAAAATTCTTAAATACGAGAAACAGCATAACAAAAATTATTATAAAGACAATAGGCATTACAATCTCGAGGCGTTTTTTGGCGCTGACCTGGTTCTCCCATTGACCGCTCCAGGTGTAATAATATCCTTTCGGGAGCATGGTTACGAATTCTTTATCCATAACTTTTTTCGCATCCTCAACGAACCCGCCCATGTCCCTTCCTCTTACGTTGAGGAATACGATGGAACGGAGCATATTGTTCTCGCTTGATATCATCGGGGGTCCGGATGTAATTTTGATACCGGCAAGCTCGCTTAAAGGTAGTTGTATCTTTGTTGATGTATTGGAAGATGGGTTGCTCACCATTTTCATACCCGTACTGCTGCCGGGTGATTGAAATGATGAGCCGACTGTAACAAGAACATTTTTTAATTTGTCTATATCGTCACGGAAATCTTTATAATATCTGACCCTTATGGGAAATCTTCTTCGTCCTTCGACTGTTGTGGCAATGTTAATTCCGCCAATTGATGTTTCGATCACGTTCTGCACATCTCCGACATTCAATCCGTATCGTGAGATTGCATCGCGGTTAACATCTATATCGATATATTTCCCGCCCTGCGTGCGTTCGGCAAATACATCCGCGGCACCCGGGACGTTCTTTACTATCTGCTCGGCTTCGATCGCAAGCTTTTCGAGTGTGTCCAGATTATCACCGAATATCTTTATTCCGAGGTCTGTCCTTACGCCTGTAGTGAGCATGTTTATGCGGTTGATTATGGGCTGTGTCCATGCATTGCCTACTCCGGGTATCTGCAGTTTTTCATTCAACTCGGCTATTATCTTGTCTTTGGTCATACCCGGTCTCCAGTCACTTTTATCTTTGAGAATGATTATGGTCTCTATCATATTCACGGGAGCGGGGTCTGTGGGCGTTTCTGCTCTTCCCACTTTTCCGAGAACGTGGGCTACTTCAGGTTCGGACATAATTATCTTATCCTGCAATTGGACTAAACGCTTCGCTTCGGTAATGGATACATTCGGCAGGGTAGTGGGCATAAAAAGCAAGCTTCCTTCATCGAGACTCGGCATGAACTCTGACCCTGTACGCATTATTAATGGTATCGTCACCAGCAGTGCGATTATGTTAATGGCCAGTGTTGTTTTCCTGTATTTTAGTGCGAAGTTGATTACAGGTACATACAGCATTTTAAAAAATTTCGATACTGGATTTTTCTCTTCGGGATAGAACTTTCCGCGCATGAACAATGTCATAAGCATTGGTACAAGCGTGATGGTGATGATTGCGGAACCCGCAAGCGCGAAAGTCTTTGTAAATGCGAGAGGATGAAATAATTTTCCTTCCTGTCCCTGGAGAAGGAACACGGGTAGGAATGAAACTACGATGATCGCTATCGAGAAAAATATTGCACGCCCGACCTGTTTGGCGGACCTGATAGATACTTCGGTATAGTCTATTGCTTCGCGTTGTTCCGTCATCTTTGCTATGTTCCTGTATGCGTTCTCTACCATAACGATAGACGAATCGACCAGTACACCGATGGAAATAATGAGACCTCCGAGGCTCATTATGTTTGATGTGATACCGAACTGTTTCATCAGTATGAACGCTATCAATACCGATACCGGCATCTCGATGAGAATACGAATTGCGCTCCGGAAATGGAAAAGGAATATCATTACGATCAGGCTGACTACGATAGCTTCTTCGGTAAGCGAGCGTCTCAGCGTATTGATGGATTCATGAATGAGGGTACTCCTGTCATAATCGGTCATGATCTTCACACCTGCGGGTAGACCTTTTTCAAGCTCCTTCAATTTATCTTTTACCCTATCAATTACCTCGGAGGCATTCTCACCGTATCTCATAACAATAATACCTCCGACAACCTCACCTTCACCGTCGTTATCGATAAGTCCGCGTCTCGTATCACCGCCGATCTGGACGGTTCCTATATCACCGATGCGGACGGGAATGCCGTTGGAGGTGCCCCTAAGGGTAACCTGTTCGATGTCCTCGGGGGAATTAATGTATCCTTTCCCTCTGACAAAATATTCCTTATCGCTGGATTCGATATTGTTGCCGCCAACATCGTTATTGCTGTTCTGCACAGCGTAAACAATATCGGTAATGCTCAGCCCGTAGGAAGCAAGTTTATTAGGGTCTACATCTATCTGGTATTGTTTGATGAATCCCCCGGCAGATGCAACCTCAGCAACTCCTTCGACAGATGTAAGCTGATATTTGAGATAATAATCCTGCAGGGCGCGGAGCTCACCCAGGTCATATTTATCACTTGAGAGGTGATACCAGAATATATGCCCGACACCTGTTCCGTCAGGTCCCATAACAGGGGTTGCTCCCTGCGGAAGGAGGTTCTTAACCTGGTTGATCTTTTCCAGTACCCGGCTGCGTGCCCAGTAGATATCCGTGTTGTCATTGAAAATGACATATACGAAGCTCATGCCGAACATTGACTGCGAACGTACTGCTTTCACATCAGGTATTCCCTGCAAGTTCTGGGTTAACGGATAAGTGATCTGGTCTTCTATGACTTTCGGGCTTCTCCCCATCCATTCCGTGAATACGATAACCTGATTCTCTGACAGGTCCGGTATGGCATCGACCGGCGTATTATATACCGACCAGATACCGAAACCAATCACGAGAAGGTAAACTACGATCACTATGAACCTGTTTCGCGCCGAGAATTCTATTATTTTTTCTATCATTCCCAATACAGAATTATTTCGTTAAGATGTTTTCCACAACTTCATAACCCGCTTCTTCGATAGCTTTTACAATTTCGTCATGTGTGACTTTTGTTTCATTATATTCCACATCGAGAGAATTAATCTCTGCCTTGAAACTATCGAGCGGCAGTTTTTTGATCTCTGTGACTACCGACTTCACGCAATGATTGCATGACATCCCGGTTATTTTTATTGTTTCTGATTTCATTTTATTATTTTAATTGTCATTTTCCTTTGCAGCACCCCGGCAGCCTGTCATACGCTTCAGTATCGGCTTTCTTATCGTTTGCGTCATATCCTGCTTTTGTAATTGCGTTTTCGAGCTTCTCAAGGCTCGTTACGGAATTATCGAACGTAACGGTAGCTTGTTTACTGTCAAGATCGACATTTACATCTATTACTCCATCAACATTTTTCAAGGCTTTCTCAACCTTGGTTACGCATTGTCCGCACATGATAGAACCGAGTGCGATAATTGTTTTTTCGTTACCGTATCTAACTGCAGATTCTGTTTTAATACTGCTTGCCAGGAATATCAGCATTAACGGTAAAAGCAAGAGGCTCAGGTTTAATTTAATGTTCTTCATTCTTAATTACCTTTCTGATTAATTATTTATTATTGGATTTGTTTTCTTTTGGTTCGGGTTTTTCCATTTTGACCAGATCCATCTTGCAGAGGGGACATTTCCCGTTATAGTTTTGCCTTACATTAGGATGCATTTCGCATGTATAAACCACAGCTTTGTTGTCGGGTGACATAGACTGCTTTATCGTTTTTAATTGTTCGGGATCTGTAACTTTAAACATATCTGTGCCCTTGGGTGATTTACCCGGATAGTCCTGCCAGAAATCGAATTTGTCCGAAGCGTAATATGTATTTGTATCCACCGTGACGGTAGTTTTTTCCATCTTCTGTGTCTGTTCTTCCTCTTTAGAACAGCCTGCAATAATTAGAGCTGCGAAAATGAATATCGCTAATGGTGTTTTAATTTTCATGTTCTTGATTTTATTCCTTCCTTTGGAAAATATTTAAAATATTGTTCTATTTCTTGGTTTGCATATCTTTCATGATATCCTGATCAGGATTTATCTTCATTTTATCATCATTGTTTGATGTCATCACGTGTCCTTCGTGTCCCGACTGCATTCCCATCTGTATCTGTGTTTCGCTGTCGATAAGAAATCCTCCCGAGCTGACAACCGTTTCACCTTCTTTCAATCCGCTTGTGACCGCATAGTATCCGTCCTGTTCGTAACCTATCGTTACTTCGCGGGGCACATAAACTCCCTTTTCTTTTTCTACATATACTATATCCCTGTCTCCGTTACGTATGACTGCATTCTTCGGGACTGCTAACGAATTGCTGACGTACGTATTAATCTTTACCTTGACATACATATCGGGCTTCAGTTTGTAACCCCTGTTCGCAACATCTATCCGGACCTCGAGCGTTCGTGTATCGGGATTAATTACGGGGTTAACGTAATTTATCTTTGCATACATTTCTTCGTTTGGGTACGAACTCGATAGTATCTGTGCGGTTTGTCCGCTCTTTATATACTGAATATCTGATTCGTAAATATTTGCTATTACCCAGACTGTCGATAGGTCTGCGACGTCAAGCAAATTCTCTCCCGCCATTGTCCAGTGACCCGGCAGCGCATATTTCTTCGTAACTATCCCGCTGTACTTTGAATATATCGTGATAGAGTTTTTCACCGTGCCGGTTCTCTCGAGTTCTTCGAATTGATTATCTGTGAACTCCCAGTAAGTGAGACGGTTCTTCGATGCTTCGAGCATCTCCTTCGCCTGGTCTATTGCGAGTTGGTTTCCGCTCTTGCTAACACGTTCGTAATTGTTCAAAGCAAGCAGATATTCTTTTTGAGTGGATACAAGTTCGGGAGAATAAATTTCTGCTACCGCCTGACCCTTGCTCACGACCTGTCCTTCGAAATCCACGTACATTTTGATTATCTTTCCTGAGACCGGAGTTGCAATATTAGCAAAATTTTTCTCATCTATCTTTACATATCCGTTGAAGTTCTTTTCTCCCGAAAACTGCTTCGACACGACTTTCGCGGTCTGAACATTAGCCAGCACCTGCTGTGACGGTGAAAGCTTTACTTCCATCAGGTCACCCTGGGGTTGTTGATTTTGCTGTTCCTGAGGGGCAATATTGCTTACCTTTTTAATTACAAGATCCATGCCACAAATGGGGCATTGCCCGGGGTGATCGGAGATAATTTGCGGGTGCATGGGGCATGTATAGACCTCAGCCTGTGTAATTTCGCCATTATTACTGAAAAACAATCTATAACCGCCATAACCGAGACCTATGACCGCCAGGAGTATAATTATGAGTATTATGATTTTCTTATTGTTCATTTCTTTAAACTTTTAGTTCTTAAAATTCATGCCGGTGGCTTTTTCAAGTTCGGCTGTCATTTTCAAATACATGTTCACCGATTCATCGAACATAAGCTCGGCTTCCTGGTACATACGGTAAGAATCCAGCAGGTCGAGGAATGAGGTCATGTTGTTCTCATACGAGTACTGCGTCGATTTGAGCGAATTCTCGGTTTGAGGTATCACGACGTCCGAATAATACTTCATCGTATTTTTAGCCGCAGTAAGCTTATTTAGTATGTTCACAATCTCATTCTTTATCTCGTTTCTCTTTGCGTCATATTCTTCATTTGATGCCTTGATGGAAATGGAATTCTTCTGGATTGCATTATCGTATTTTCCCGAGCTCCATGGTGCTATGGGTATATTGACTCCGACCATAAACTCGAAATCATTTTTCGGTTCGAAAGGCATTATCCTGTATCCGAGCTTCAGGTTCAGATCGGGCAGTCTGCTGAGCTTTGCCATATCAAGGTCCGTTTCGCTCATTATTATCTTATGCTTAATGGATTCCAGGTCAGCCCTGTTATCAAAAGCATAATTGACCAGCTTATCCGGGTCTATGTTCCCGGTATTGAACGAATTCTGTTCGAGCAGGTAAGCGATATCGATAGAATTAAAATTGACCTTTGTGTTCTCGTCTATCACAACTTTAGTCAGCTTTGTGAGATTGGCATATATATCTTTTCTCTGCTCCTTGAGAACCGTTTCGTCATTCAATAATTTTGATAATTCGATCTGTGACTTGAACACTTCCTGCTGCATTCCTTTTCCGACGGAATATTTGCTTTCCGATGCGGCGATGAAGTTCTTAATTATCTCCTGGTTATCATTATTTATTTTAAGCTTCTGGTCGATGAAATACAGGTCGTAGTAGTTCATCTTTATCATGCTTATCATATTTGCGGCCATATCCTTTTTATCATATCTCATCATATCGGAATTGTGCATAACAGATTCCTTATCCAGCTTCAATTTGCCCGGGAAAGGAAACGTCTGCGATACAAAGAAGTTGACCATACCGACCTGCGAGAAATCGGACATGATGTTATCCAGCTCGAATTCGAACATCGGGTCGGGAAGCGAGGTTTTTTCCCTGGCAAGGTAATTTTGCGCTTCTATCCTGTTCTGCAATGCCTTCAGGTCACCGCTGTTATTGAGGGCGAAATATATCATCTGGTCCAATGTTATCACTTCCGCTTTTCCGTACTGATTGTAAAAGGAAGTATCGTTCTCCTTTTTGCTCGATGAGAAAAGTGAATCGAGTGTTCTCAATGAGCTATTATACCTGTAAATGGTATCCTTATCCAGCATGCTGTAAAAAGCATTCTGCGGATAAGCAGATGCGGTTAATAATAAGTTCAGAACAAGAACTGTGATATATATTTTGATGTATTTAGACATAATTTAAAATTCATAATCATAAAAAATGGCGTAAATAATGAATAATTATTTACTGAATGAACCGAATATGAATTTTAAATTTAAATAAGGAGAGATGAGTTCAGGACACAGATATCCCTGCTGTAAACAGGGAATTCATTTTGTGTGAAGCTTAAATTGCTGTTGTTTGAAAATAAAGAACATGCATTAGCGTTATTAGAGTATAAAATACATAAAACCTTTAAAGAGTTATCCTGGTTTTCACTTTTCACCTGCTGAAGTATGTTCGAATTGGAGAGCTCTATTTTTCCAAGCTCGCAGCAGGATGCTTTGTGCTTCGTGAGGCTCAACCCGTCAACTTTTTTGGATGGTTCGTTACTGCACTGACATGATATCTTACTGTTATCATCCATTTTGCAGAGCATATAAGATGCGGCAAAACTGAAATTAGATAATATCAGCGTGACTGCTAATAATGGTAATAAATATTTTCTAATTCTTTTCCTCAAAATTTTCGATTGAACAAGGATACTCGTTTCCTTGTATAGATTAACTTCAAATATACTAAAAAATTGTATTCCTTCCAAATCTGCAACGAAGTGAATGAGGAATTAGTTCCTGAATGTACAAAATTAAAGGATTTTTCAGGTTTTATCAGCCCTTATTTATCATAGTCATAAATGGGAATATGCCACATTTCACTAAGACAATTTTCATAATTATGTATTATATTAGCTGTGAAAAATTATCTTTGATCGATCTTCAAATAATGTAAATAATTAAACAGGCAAAACCTATAAATATAATCCCAAGAGGGGGGGTCGGAAAATGAAAACAAAATTATTTACTATTCTATTTCTTATCGTTTTTACATATCATATTAATTCACAGTGGGAACAAACATCAAACGGTATCAGTCCAACTGCAATCCATAGCTTAGCTGCTAACGGAGGTAGTATCTTCGCTGGTTCTTATGGATGGGGAATGTATTTAAGCACGAACAACTCAAAGAATTGGACAATTATTAATAATGGTCTTCCGGATTCTACTTATATATATTCATTAGCAGTAAGCGGAACAAATGTATTTGCGGGTACAAGCAGACATGGCATTTATTTTAGTACAAACAACGGTACAAATTGGATTGCTGTTAATAACGGTTTGCCGGATAATACTTCTGTCATTTCTTTGTTAGTAAACGGAACCAATATTTTTGCGGGTACTTCTGACCACCATGGTATTTATTTAAGCACTAACAACGGTACAAATTGGATTGCTATTAATAACGGTATTCCGGGTACACTTCCTACCATATATTCTTTATTGGTAAGCGGAACAAATATTTTTGCGGGTACTTACAGTCCTGCTATTATTTATTTAAGCACAGATAACGGTACAAATTGGAGACCTGCTAGTAATGGTTACCCTGCCAATACTATTCCATATTGTTTAGCTGTAAATGGAACAAATATTTTTGCCGGAACTTACATGCATGGTATTTATTTAAGCACAGACAACGGTGCAAACTGGTTTCCTGATAATAATGGTATAACAGATAATTCGTCTGTATTTTCAATAAAGGTAAGCGGAACTAATATTTTTGCAGGAACAAGTTTTGGCGTTTATTTGAGCACAAACAATGGTATAGACTGGATCATTACTAATAACGGTCTTCCGGGAAATACCTATGTACATTCTTTTACAATGAACGGAAGCACTTTTTTTGCAGGTACAGATTATGGTGTTTATTCCAGTACAAATAACGGCTCAAACTGGATTCCTGTTAATAACGGACTTTCAGGGAAAATTTATTTGCAAGCTTTAGCATTAAACGGGACAAGCATTTTTATAGGTTCTTTAGTTTACGGTGTATATAAAAGCACAACTAACGGAAATTACTGGTTCTCTTCTAATAATGGTCTTCCGAATTTTGCTAGTATGGCAGATATTTCGATAAGCGGAACAAATGTTTACGCCGCTTCATATGCTTATGGTATCTATTTAAGTACAAACAGCGGTGCGAACTGGAACCCTATTAGTAGCGATTTTTTAGGTCATCTCGGACTTACCTGCATAGCGGTAAGTGGTACCAATATATTTGCAGGAACATACGGCGCTGGTATGTATTTAACTACGAATAATGGTGTGAACTGGACCGCACTCACTAACGGCTTACCGTACAATTCCTATATTAATGCTATTTTAATTAACGGAACAAATATATATGCAGGAACTTGGGGTACGGGGATATATTTAAGCACGAACAATGGAGCAAATTGGTCATCTGTAAGCAACGGTCTGCCTGGTGTTTCGTCTGTCGAATGCCTGGCTGACAATACCTCGAACATTTTCGCTGGAATTTACCAGCACGGCATCTATACAAGCACGAATAATGGTGCTCAATGGTTTCCTGTCAACAATGGTCTTCCTGCAAATGCAGTTATCTGGTCATTAGCTGCAAGCGAGACGAATGTTTTTGCAGGTTCATACACTGATGGAGTATATGCAAGCTCCGATAATGGTGCAAGCTGGGTACAAGTTAACGAAGGATTAAACAATCTTTATATCACTAATCTTGCTGTAAATGATGATTACGTTTTTGCCGGTCTAAACGGTGAGGCCGTTTGGCGCAGACCTTTATCTGAATTGATCGGAGTTCAAAAAATCTCCGAATCCGTTCCGCAGGATTTTGCATTATCCCAAAACTACCCCAATCCCTTCAACCCGTCAACGAAAATAAAATTTGCAATACCACAGTCCCCCCTTTACGAAAGGGGGGTAGGGGGGTTCATAACCCTGAAGATCTATGATCTCCTCGGCTGTGAAGTAGCTACCCTCGTAAACGAACAATTAAAGCCCGGCACATACGAAGTTGAATTCGATGGGACAAACTATCCCAGCGGGGTGTATTTTTATAGGCTGTCCGCCAAGGGCGGATCCGGAGATATTAAAGAGAGCAAGAGGATGGTGCTGGTTAAATAGAACTGGTTTAAAATAAAAAAACCTGACATTTTAATACAATGCCAGGTTTTTTTCTTAAATAAAACGAACTTATTTTTTTTCTAAGGTTTTTGTCAGTTTGCCTATCTCTTTCAGGTTTCCGATATCAAAGATCGTAATGGCAGTCCCTTTTATATCCATTATTCCTTTTAAAAAGAAATCACCGATAATTTTGCCAAGATAACCCTTCGATGTACCTGTCAGGTCGGCAAGGTCATCAAGCCCCAGCTCTATCTTCAGAATACCTTTTTCGTTCATGCCGTAAGTCTCTGCAAGGAGCACTATCAGCTCGGCAAGACGTTCGGTAGCAGATTTTTCGCTCATGCTCGTAATCTGGTTTTCAACAAGGTCAATCCGCGTGCACAGAAGCTGCATCACAATAAGCTGGTACTGGTTGTTCCGCTTTACTATTTTCTGGAATTCTTTTCCGGGAATAAAACACACGTTCGTATTTACCAGTGCAATAGCTGAATTCGTTGTGTTGTGCCCGTTTATAACGGAATGGATACCGAGTATATCACCCGGTTTCACAAGATAAAGAATTGTCTGGGCAGGTTGTTTTTCGTTCTTAATGATCTTCACCCTTCCGGAGACTACCAGATAAATACCTTTTGCCGGCTTATTTTCATGGAACAGATACTCGTCCTTTTTTACCATATAGATCTTTTTTTCTACGGATTCTTTTATGATGTCGGCTAAAGGGCTTTTAGAAATAGAGGACGGATACGGGGGATATATTTTTCCGCCGAGCATAATTCCTTGTGACGTCTTCTTCTCTGTTTTTTCTTTAATAGTAGCTGGCATTAAACCGATTTCTTAACGAAATACCAATTTTTTATAAACTTTTTTAAATCCTGTACAAATTTAGCTTCATAGTCGAGGTAAAAACAATGATTTTGGTCATAAAAAAAAATGATTGATAGCAGTTTTTGAAATGACTTAGAATAAAACCGATCTTTCTCTGAAGTAATGATAATGTCTTAAACACCTTGAATTAATCGGTGGTTTTTGTTACTGGCTTTTATAAAAATTGAAGGATGTAGGATTAATAAATAATGGCAGGATGGTTATTAATTACCTAAAATATATATGGTTAAGAAAGAATAGGTTTGTATGCAAGAAGTTTCTTCTGTAGATTTGCGTCGCCGAAGTCGGTCATTGGTCTGGGTCTAAATGAAGCACCCTTGATGTTTTCCTTCACAAAATTTCGTGCTTTTTCAAGGTCGAATCCCGGAAGCTCTATTACAGTGATCGATACTCTCATACCTGCTTCGATGCATTTATTAGAGAAATCCAGCATTTCGTCATAAAGTGCCTGCTTTACTTCCATGAGCTTTGCATATTCCCGTCGGTCGATAAAATTCATGCTCACGGAGATGCCATCAATATACGGTTTTATTTCAGGGATGATATTTCGTTTGTTGATATAATTCCCGTGGCCGTTTGTGTTCAGCCTGGTTTTTCCGCCGTTATCCTTCACATATTTAGCAACCTGTATAAGCACTTTTAATCTTATGGTGGGTTCTCCAAATCCGCAGAAAACTATCTCGTTGTACTTCTTCGGGTCACCTATCTCTTTCATAAATGTTACGGCAGGGGGTTCTTCGGATCTTTTCATCTTGAGCGATTGCCCGAAATAAAATGATTCGCCCTTGCTGTCGCAGAACCAGCATGCAGCATTGCACCTGTTGGTCAGGTTGATGTAAAGGTTATTCCTGACCCTGTAGCTTAAAACTAGTTTCGAATATTGTCCCGTACTCTTTGATACCATAAATTGCCGGATTCAAGATTAAATAAAAACGCAAGATGTGTTAAACTTTTTAAAATAATAAGTCACAATCTTTTCTTAAGCACAAGTTTACCTATCATTTCAGCGGCATCATCATCTGATATATGATCTGTATTAATAATAAGATCATACAGCAATGGATCTTCTATGTTTTTCCCGAATACTTTCTTTATATATTTTGCCCGCCCCACATTTTCTTCTTTCATATGTTTAACAGCACTTCTTCTTGATATACCATAAAATTCCTGAAGATGTTTGATCCTGCTTTCTTCCGATGCTATGATCCTTACATGCAGACCGCTCGGAATCTTCCTGGTAATGACAAAAGCACCTCTTCCTACAAGAATAACATTTCCCATTTCTGCAAGACGCAGTATGGTCTGGTTTGTTTTCAGGATCAGCTGGCGTTTTGACGGTTTCAATCCGAATAATTCTTCCAGTACCTCTTCAATATGCGAATACTTTTTTTCGGGAATTGCTTCAGCTATTTCTTCTGTAATATCTTTTTGCAGGTGGTGATCTTCAAGAACCTGATGTATCAGGTTCTTATCAAAAATACACCAGGGATATGGGGATAATTTATCATTGTCAGATAAGTAATGAAATGTTTTTTCAACAATTGTCCCACCGCCTGATCCTGACTCTCTTGAAAATGTAACGAAAGGCAGAATGATGTTCTTTTGGCGTTTATTTTTTTCATACGCGGCACGCTGCAGCTGGCTGATGATGTATGATTTTCCGAAATCTAGATATTTACTTTCTGCCATATTTCCTCCTTTACTAACTATAACTTAAACGAGAATGGTCCTGATGCAATATAATAAAAAATCCTGAAAAGTCTATTTAAATGGTTTAAATGTGCTTTTTTCTTGAGATTTTTGCGGTTTTTCATGATTGAAGTATGACATAAATCATGTTTTTATGTGATACTTATCATTGTAAATCGTGACCTAGAATTACTATCTTTGTTAAGCTGAAGAACTTTAGGCATTAAAAAACAATAATTTACATGTTCCTGGAAGAAATCATTGAAGTAAATAAAAAGTACTTAGATCGCTTTGTTTCAGCTGATGAAGCGGTACAGGTCATCAAATCCGGGGATGTTGTTTATATACATCCCGGCTGCGCTTTTCCGGAGATCCTGGTGGATGCTATGACCCGGAGGAAGGACGAACTCTTCAATGTTGAGGTATTCCACATTCTCGGAGTAGGAAACATTAATTACACTAAGCCCGGCATGGAGGGGCATTTCAGGCATAATGCCTTATTCATCGGTAAAAACGTCCGTAAAGATGTGACCGAAGGAAGAGCTGACTTTACCCCTATTTTCCTGCATGAAATTCCCGGTATGCTCAGGAAAATGAAAAAGATAGACGTTGCGCTTATCCACGTCTCACCTCCCGATAAACGGGGTTTCTGCAGCCTGGGGACCGGTATTGAAATGACTAAAGCCGCAACCGAAGTTGCAAAATTTATAATAGCCCAGGTAAATCCCCGCATGCCGCGAACATACGGTAACAGCTTTATTCACATAAGCAAAATAGACTTTTGTGTTGAAGTTGATGTGCCGTTAAATGAGCTTCCGATGGTACCGAATATGAGCGCTGAGGAGGCTGAGGTATTCCGTCGAATAGGCGAGAACGTTGCACAGCTTGTTGAGAACGAAGCTACGCTGCAGCTCGGTATTGGTGCAGTTCCTGATGCTGTTCTTGCGTATCTCGGAAACCATAGGGACCTTGGTATCCATTCGGAAATGGTTTCCGACGGAATAATTCCGTTGATTGAAAAAGGGGTGGTAAACGGTGAGAAGAAGACTTTGCTTCAGGGTAAAGTGGTGGTTACATTCTTACTGGGTACAAAGAAGATTTTTGATTATGTCGATAATAACCCCGAATTTGAGTTCCATCCTAACGATTTTGTTAATGATCCCATCGTTATAGCACAGAACAGGAAGATGACCGCAATCAATTCGGCGCTGCAGATCGATCTGACAGGGCAGGTCTGTTCCGATTCTATCGGTTATAAATTTTACAGCGGGTTCGGCGGACAGGTTGATTTTTTACGCGGCGCGGCAAAAGCTGAAGGAGGAAAACCTATTATTACTTTACCTTCTACAGCTAAAGGAGGGACTATATCAAGAGTAGTTGCACATCTTGATGAGGGTGCGGGTGTAACCGATACAAAAGCAGATGTACATTATGTTGTTACCGAATACGGCATCGCGAATCTTCATTACAAAAATGTAAGAGAGAGAGCGAGAATGCTGATTAATATCGCCCACCCGAGTTTCAGGGAAGAGCTTGAAAGAAGTGCTAAAGAACATCACTATTTGTAAAACAAAATTAAAAAAATAATTTCTATACATAAACTTTAAGGAGGAATTCTAAAATGTCTTATAAAATAACATCAGAATGTATCAACTGCGGAGCTTGTGAACCCGAATGCCCGAACAACTCTATCTACGAAGGCGGAGCAGAGTGGGAACTCGCAGGAAATAATTATGGAGAAGGTGCAAAATCACCGAAGGGTGCTGAAGGATTCTGGTCAGCGGAATATTTCTACATAGTCCCGGATAAATGCACTGAGTGCAACGGATTCCATGATAAGCCGCAGTGTGTTGAAGTCTGTCCGGTTGATTGCTGTGTTCCTGATGAAGGTCATGTTGAAGACAAGGCTACTCTTCTTGCCAAGAAAGAATATCTTGATTCTTTAGGAAGATAAATAAAATATTTTTTAAAATTCATAATTTACTAACATGGCAAATGTGAACACACCTGATAAACCTAAAAAGGTGAGGAAGGTAAAGGGAAGAGTTGAGATCGATATCCAAAAGTGCAAGGGTTGTGAGCTTTGCACGGTAGTCTGTAAAGAAAACACTCTGGCTTTATCGAAAGAGATCAATAATAAAGGCTACAGGTATATAGTTTCTGTCAATGATGATTGCACGGGATGCATTAACTGTGCTCTGGTCTGTCCGGATGCTGTTATAAGGGTTTACCGTACGAAACCGAAGAAAAGAGAGCTTATTGCTGAGATCAGCAACGTATCTGCTTCAGTCAGCCTTAAGATCGAAAACCCTCTCGTAGAGGATCTAAAGAATATGGAGTACTTATAGATATGGAAAAAGATGAAATAAGATTAATGAAAGGTAATGAGGCTCTCGCCGAAGCAGCCATCCAGGCAAAATGCGATGCTTACTTCGGTTACCCCATTACACCCCAGTCCGAAGTACTGGAGTATCTTGCTAAAGAAATGCCGAAGCGGGGAGGTTTACCCCTGCAGGCTGAGAGCGAAGTTGCGGCTATAAATATGATATACGGTGCCGCAGGTGCAGGCGGGAGAGTAATGACATCTTCTTCTTCACCGGGTATCAGCCTGATGCAGGAAGGTATATCATATATTGCATCTGCACAACTCCCGTGTCTTCTGGTTAATGTGAACAGGGGCGGTCCGGGACTGGGGACCATACAGCCTTCGCAGGGCGACTATTTCCAGGCAACCAAAGGCGGCGGGCACGGAGATTATCACCTTATTGTTCTTGCACCGGCTTCGGTTCAGGAAATGGCGGACTTCGTGTTCCTCGGTTTCGAGCTTGCGGATAAATACAGAAATCCCGTGATGATACTTTCAGACGGTGCTATAGGACAGATGATGGAAAAAGTTAGATTCCCAAAGAGAGATATTCAGAAAATTTCCAAACCATGGGCTACGACTGGAAAGTCAGAACACAGACAAAGAAATATTATTACTTCTCTTTTCATCCAGCCCGAGAAAATGGAGAAAGTAAACATCCAGCTCGTAGAGAAGTACAAGAAAGTTACAGAGAACGAGATAAGATACGAAGAAATACAAACGGGCGATGCGGAATATCTTCTGGTAGCATACGGTTTATCCGCGAGGATTTGCCACAAAACATTGCAGCTTGCTAGGGAGAAAGGTTTGAAAGTAGGCTTGTTAAGGCCGATCACACTTTATCCGTATCCATATGAAGTAATAAATAAAATTGCCGATCATCTTAAAGGCATACTGACCGTAGAACTGAACGCAGGACAGATGGTTGAAGATGTCCGCTTAGCAGTGAACGGTAAAGTACCCGTTAAATATTACGGAAGGATGGGCGGTATTATCCCGGGTCCCGATGAAATTCTCGAAAATTTAGAATTATTGATGGGGATTAAAAAATGAAAGAAGAAACAATAATCAATAAGGATAATTCGGAAGAAAATATTACTGCTCAGCCGGAATGCATGGAAGAAGAATGGGAACTGGTCTATGACAGACCGTATACCCTGATCGATACTAATATGCATTACTGCCCGGGCTGTGCACACAGCGTTGTACATAAGCTGATCTCAGAGGTTATCCAGGAACTAGGCATACAGGATAAAACAATCGGAGTTGCTCCCGTAGGCTGTGCGGTCTTCGCTTACGACTACCTTGATATTGACATGCAGGAAGCTGCACACGGCAGAGCTACTGCTGTTGCAACCGGAATAAAACGGCTGCTCCCGTACAGGTATGTATTTACTTACCAGGGAGATGGTGATCTGGCTGCTATCGGAACTGCCGAGACCATTCACTCCGTGAACAGGGGAGAGAACTTCCTCATTGTGTTCGTAAATAATGCGGTTTACGGAATGACAAGCGGACAGATGGCTCCTACTACACTTGCCGGAATGAAAACAACCACATCGCCTTATGGAAGAGACGTACACACGATGGGATACCCGATAAAGATAGCGAATCTTATCTGCCAGCTTCCAGGCGCATTCTATGTTACCAGGCAGGCGGTCAATACCCCGCTAAATGTGAGGAAGGCAAAAAAAGCATTGATGAACGCTTTTAAGTACCAGCAGCTTGCTAAAGGAACATGTTTTATCGAGTTCATAGGCAATTGCCCGTCAAACTGGAAAATGACACCGCTCGAAGCGAATGAATTCGTAGCTAAAGAAATGTTAAAAGAATTTCCTCTCGGCGATCTGAAATTGCCGTCTTCCGAGGATCTCAAATTTATGGAAGTGGAGGAAGGAGTAGTTTAAATGATAGAAGAAATAATCATATCAGGTTTTGGCGGACAAGGCGTGTTATCGTTAGGACAGACCCTGGCATATGCGGCTATGGTCGAGAACAAGGAAATATCCTGGATGCCTTCTTACGGTCCCGAAATGCGTGGAGGAGCTGCAAACTGTATCACAATCATTGCGGATACACAGATAAGCTCTCCCATCATTTCATGGTTCGATACGGCTATTATTCTTAACCAGCCTTCTATGGATAAATTCGAATCGAAGGTTAAACCCGGCGGTCTTCTGCTCTATGATTCAACAAATATAGTCAACCTTCCGACAAGGAAAGATATAGAGATAGTTCCCATACCCGCAGCTGAAGAAGCGAACAAATTAAATAATGCAAGAATGACGAATATGGTAATGCTCGGAGCTTTTCTTCAGAAAAAGCCGATTGTAAAGATCGATTCGGTAATAGAAGCGTTGAAAAAAGTTTTACCCGAAAGATATCATCATCTGCTTCCGCTCAACAGGCAGGCGCTTGTTAATGGCGGTGAGCTTATCAAAAAATCATTGGTGGAAGCGTGATCTGTTCATGCTCTGCTCGTTCTTTTTCACAATAACTAAAATACGGAGATAACTAAAGTGGATAGGAAAAAAGTAACAATTGACGGCAATGAAGCAGCCGCCTATGTAGCTTATAATCTAAATGAAGTTTGTGCAATTTACCCGATCACACCGTCATCCACTATGGGGGAGTGGTGCGATGCATGGTCAGCAGCCAAACGGAAAAACCTCTGGGGAATTGTTCCCACAGTAAGCGAATTACAGAGCGAGGGAGGAGCATCGGGCGCTGTTCATGGTGCCTTACAATCCGGAGCTCTAACAACTACCTTTACAGCCTCTCAGGGCCTGCTCCTGATGATACCGAATATGTTTAAGATAGCAGGCGAACTTACCGCAACTGTCTTTCATGTTTCAGGAAGATCTGTAGCAGCACAGGCATTATCGATTTTCGGAGACCATAGTGACGTAATGGCTACCCGTTCGACCGGTTTTGCCCTTATTGCATCAAACAGCGTACAGGAAGTAATGGATTTTGCCTTAATAGCGCAGGCAGCTACACTTAAAAGCAGGATCCCATTCATGCATTTTTTCGACGGGTTCAGAACTTCTGCCGAAGTTATGAAGATAGAACAGCTGGCCCCTGAAGACATGCTCGCCATGATAGACTACAACCTTATACTCGAGCACAGGAAACGCGCATTATCGCCCGATAATCCTTTCATTAGAGGAAGTGCGCAAAATCCTGATGTATTTTTCCAGGGCAGGGAAACTGTGAACAAATATTACATCGCTTGTCCCGGTATCGTACAGGAACAGATGGATAAATTTGCCGGGATAACCGGAAGGCAATATCACCTGTTCGATTACGTCGGACACCCGGATGCCGAGAGGGTTATAGTAATGATGGGTTCAGGAGCTGAAGCGGCACATGAAACGGTCGAACATCTCGTTGGAAAAGGCGAGAAGGTCGGATTGGTAAAGGTCAGGTTATACCGGCCTTTCTCTAACAAGCATTTTATAGAGTCACTTCCCAAAACCGTTAAGAGTATTTCTGTCCTCGATAGAACTAAAGAGCCCGGTTCGGCAGGCGAACCGCTTTATCTGGATATTGTAAATGCCGTTACTGAGACTTACAATGAAGGCGCACTTCACCTGGAATCATTTCCGAAGATTACCGGCGGAAGGTACGGTCTTTCGTCCAAGGAATTTACTCCATCTATGGTGATATCTGTATTTGATGAAATGAAAAAGAGCAAGCCAAAAAATCATTTCACAGTAGGCATTATCGATGATGTAACCAATACAAGCTTACCTTTTGACCCGATGTTATGCATCGAACCGGATGAAACCTTCAGGGGAAAATTCTACGGACTCGGTGCTGACGGAACAGTAGGAGCGAATAAAAATTCCATTAAGATTATTGGTGAAGAAACAGATTACAATGCTCAGGGATACTTTGTTTATGATTCTAAGAAATCAGGCTCGATGACAGTGTCGCATTTGAGGTTTGGTCCCAAGCCGATAAGGTCAACGTATCTGGTGAACCGCCCGAGGTTCGTTGCATGTCATCAGCAGGTATTTCTCGAAAAGATGGATATGCTTGAAGATGCAGTAGAAGGAGCTACATTCCTGCTAAATACGCAGGTTCCTAAAGATAAAGTATGGGATTCTCTTCCGGAAAAAGTGCAGCGCGATATTATAGAAAAGAAATTGAAATTTTATGTTATAGATGCTTATAAAGTAGCGGAAGAAACGGGTATGGGAGTCAGGATCAACTCCATCATGCAGACATGTTTTTTTGCTATCTCTAAGATCATTCCGAAGGATGAAGCAATAATAAAGATCAAAAATGCCATCAAGAAGACTTACGGCAGCAAGGGCGAGAAGATCGTCCAGATGAACTTTGATTCGGTGGATAAGACACTTGAAAATCTTTTCGAGGTCGAAGTTCCGAACAAGATAACAAGCAGTGTTAAAATGCAGCCTGCCGTTTCAGGGAATGCTCCGGAGTTTGTACAGAAGGTTACCGCAAAGATAATTGAAGGTAAAGGCGATATGGTCCCGGTGAGCCTAATGCCGGCTGACGGTACATTTCCTTCAGCTACAGCTCAATGGGAAAAAAGGAACATAGCGCTCGAAATACCGGAGTGGGATCCGGATGTTTGTATACAATGCAATAAGTGCATCCTCGTATGCCCTCATGCAACTATCAGGGCGAAAGTTTATGATGAGAAACTGCTGACGAACGGTGTTCCTGTGACCTTCAAACACATGAAGTTCAAAGGGAAAGAGTTCGGAGAAGGGCTTGCGTATACTTTACAGGTCGCTCCCGAGGACTGTACAGGCTGTGCATTATGTGTAGAAGTGTGCCCTGCGAAGAACAAGAAAGAAACCCGGTTCAAAGCGATCAACATGGTTTCTCAAATACCGATCAGGGAACAGGAAAGAGCGAACTTCGAATTCTTTCTGGGGTTGCCCGAGATCGACAAGAGGAAACTGAACTTTTCGTCAGTCAAGGAATCGCAATTTCTGCGTCCGCTGTTCGAATTTTCAGGCGCATGCGGTGCATGCGGAGAAACACCTTACGTGAAGCTTGTCAGCCAGCTTTTTGGCGATAGAGCTATCATTGCAAATGCAACCGGCTGCTCCTCGATCTATGGAGGCAACCTTCCGACTACTCCCTGGGCTATCGACGCTGAAGGAAGGGGTCCCGCATGGTCAAATTCATTGTTCGAGGATAATGCGGAATTCGGATTCGGGTTCCGCCTGGCAATAGACAAACACAATGAGAATGCTATTCAGCTTCTGAAAAGGCTCTCTTCGGAAATTGGAGAGAAGCTGGTGGAAGATCTTATTAATGCTGAGCAGAAAGACGAAGCCGGAATTATTGAACAGCGGGAAAGAGTAAAGCAGCTGAAATCAAAAATCGAGAATTTGCACTCGGATGAAGCAATACAGCTCCTTGCTGTAGCGGATTATCTTGTTAAGAAATCGGTATGGATAATGGGCGGAGACGGATGGGCTTATGATATCGGCTACGGCGGGCTCGATCACGTTCTCGCATCCGGGAAGAACGTGAACGTTCTTGTGCTCGATACCGAAGTATATTCAAATACGGGCGGACAGATGTCCAAATCTACTCCTCGCGCGGCGGTTGCAAAATTTGCTGCCGGCGGAAAACCCGTCCCCAAAAAGGACCTCGCTATGCTTGCATTAAGCTACGGGACTATCTATGTAGCAAGAGTTGCGATGGGAGCAAACGATACGCAAACGGTGAGGGCTTTCATGGAAGCTGAAGCTTTTGAAGGTCCGTCCATTATCATTGCATACAGTCATTGCATAAATCACGGAATAGAAATGAGCACTGCTATGCAGAACCAGAAAGCGGCGGTTGATTGCGGTTACTGGCCTTTGTTCAGGTTCAACCCCGCACTCGCTGCCCAGGGACAAAATCCGTTTAAGCTCGACTCGAAAGCACCCAAGATACCACTCACTGATTATGCTTATATGGAAACAAGATATAAGATGTTAACAAAGAGCCATCCCGACGATGCGAAGAAACTTATCGAGCTTGCGCAACAAGACGTGAATAACAGGTGGAAAATGTATGAAAACCTTGCCGCCGATTACGCAAAGAACGGCAACGGCAAATAAACCGTTAAATTTTTTTTGAGAATAAGAATTTTACTATCAACATGGACCTGACCACAACTTATCTCGGGTTACATTTGAAAAACCCGATCGTTCCGTCTGCATCTCCGCTTTCTGAAGATATAGGCAAGATAAAACAAATGGAAGATGCGGGGGCTTCGGCGGTTGTTCTTCAATCGCTTTTCGAGGAACAGATTACCCATGAAGCACTGGAACTGCACTACCATACAACCATTCACAATGAAAGCTTCGCAGAGGCGATGACATATTTTCCGGAACCGGAGGAATATAAGCTCGGTCCGGAAGAGTACCTGGAACACATCATTAAAGCAAAAGAAGCAGTAAATATCCCGATCATCGCAAGTCTGAACGGTTCTACTCCCGGCGGATGGACTGAATATTCAAAGAAAATGGAACAGGCTGGTGCTGATGCTCTTGAACTAAATATATACATGCTGGCAACCAATCCCGCAAGGACATCTAATTACATCGAAAATGTATATCTTGAGATACTGCGGTCAGTCAAATCATCCGTAAAAATACCTGTGGTTATGAAAATAAGCCCGTATTTTAGCTCACTTGCGAGCTTTGCGAAGCAGCTTGATGATGCGGGCGCGAATGGATTGCTCCTTTTCAACAGGTTCTACCAGCCGGATATTGACCTGGAAAGTCTTGAGGTAATTCCAAATATACTCCTCAGCAGTCCGCAGTCGATGAGGCTGCCATTAAGGTGGATAGCTATACTTTATGGTAAAGTTAAAGCTGACCTTGCGGCAACAAGCGGGATCCATTCGGCGGAGGATGTGATCAAGATGGTAATGGTGGGTGCTAAGATCACGCAAATGTTCGCAGCATTGCACAAAAACGGTATCGGACATATTAAGAATGTTATCAGGGATATTGAAAAATGGATGGATGAGCATGAATACGAGTCAATTGATCTGATGCGCGGAAGCATGAGCCACAAATCAGTATCTAATCCCGGGGCTTTTGAGCGTGCTAATTATATGAAAGCTTTGAAGTCCTTCAAATAATAATTTACAACATCTGTAATTCTTAGAAAGGGTTTGGGAGAAGTATGGATGATTTATTTGCTAAAAGGGTCGAGGGCGTACCGAAATCCTTTATACGTGAGATCCTTAAACTGACACAAAGTAAAGAAGTCATCTCCTTTGCAGGGGGACTTCCCAATCCGGCATTTTTTCCTGTAAAAGAAGTTAGCGAAGCAGCTGTCAAGGTTTTGGAGAAGGACGGAAGAAGCGTGCTTCAATACAGCAACACCGAGGGTTATCCACCGTTAAGAGAATACATCAGTGATTACTACTTACGAAGAAAGAACCTAAAGATCCCCGTCGAAGAAATAATGATAACAAGCGGAGAAAGAACCTAAAGATCCCCGTCGAAGAAATAATGATAACAAGCGGTTCACAGCAGGCAACTGCTTTGACCTGTATGGTTCTTCTGAATAAAGGCGAGAACGTTGTCATCGAACGCCCAGCATATCTTGGGGCAATTCAGTCAATATCTTTCTTCGAACCGGTCTTCCGTCCCATCGAGCTTCTCGAGGATGGCATCGATATCGAAGCGCTGGAATATGTTTACAGCAATTTCCCGGTGAAGTTATTTTATTCGGTGCCAAACTTCCAGAATCCGACCGGAATTACTTATTCTGTAGAGAACAGAAAGCAGATTGGAGATATTCTCAGCAAGCATAATTCCGTCTTTATCGAAGATGATCCGTATTTCGAGATCAAATTTAAAGATGTTGATATCCCTTCTATAAAGACATTCTGCGAGAACAATGTTTTATTGAACGGTTCTTTCTCGAAGATGGTTGCTCCGGGCTTCAGGCTGGGTTGGGTATGTGCGCAGAAGAATATTATGGAAAAGGTCAACATCGCAAAGCAGGCGTCTGATCTGCATACCAGCTATTTTGGACAGCGTGTGATGTACCAGTTCCTCGCAGATAATGACATTGAAATCCATTTGAGCAAAATAAGAAGTTCATATGCAAAGCAGAAAGACGCGATGTTAGCTGCGATGGTGAAGTACTTCCCTGCGGAAATAAAGTATACAAAACCCGATGGAGGAATGTTCCTCTGGGTTACTTTGCCGGAACATATTTCATCAAGAGTGTTACTGCCGCTGGCTCTGAAAGAAAATTTGGCATTTGTTCCCGGGGATACATTCTTTGTAGATGGGACCGGGCAGAACACAATGCGGCTCAATTTTACAAACTCAAGTGAAGAAAGGATCGAAGAGGGAATTAAGAGACTTGCAAATGTTATAAAACAGGTACTATCTGATTCGAATAAATTGACTTTTGTATCATATTAAATAATACAAATGGCTGCAGGGAACATTGTTATCGAGAAAATCAGCTCTGTTCCGGAAAGCCCCAAATTAGTTATAATTCATAAATAAGAAAGGAATTCTAAAATGATCCGTAAACAAGACGCACTCGATTACCACTCGCAAGGACGTTACGGTAAGATCGAAGTAGTGTCCACCAAACCATGTGCAACTCAGCGTGACCTATCTCTTGCTTATACACCGGGCGTCGCTGACCCCTGCCTGGAGATCGAAAAGAACCCCGATGACGCTTACATATATACTGCCAAAGGAAATCTTGTGGCGGTTGTCAGCAACGGGACAGCTGTGCTGGGTCTGGGCGATATCGGTGCACTCGCCGGTAAACCTGTTATGGAAGGCAAAGGAGTGCTATTTAAAAGGTTTGCAGATATCGATGTCTTTGATATTGAAATGGATACTCATAATTCCGATGATATAATAAAAGCTGTGAAACTTCTGGAACCTACCTTCGGGGGTATCAACCTCGAAGATATTAAAGCTCCGGAATGCTTCTATATTGAGGAAGAACTGAAAAAAATCATGAAAATACCTGTATTTCATGATGACCAGCACGGAACAGCAATTATCAGCGGTGCCGCATTGCTGAATTCTCTGGAAATTGTGGGAAAGAAGATAGGCGAGGTAAAAGTGGTATTCAGCGGAGCAGGGGCTGCCGGAATTGCCTGCGCTAAGCTCTATGAGAAACTGGGAGTGAAGAGGGAAAATATCATACTGATAGATACTAAAGGTGTTGTATACAAAGGAAGAAAAGAAGGTATGAATCCGTACAAAGAATATTTTGCTGTCGATACTGACATGCGTACCCTTGCCGAAGCAATGAAAGGTTCCGATGTTTTCTGCGGAGTTTCTGCAAAAGGTGTTGTCAGCAAGGAAATGGTTAAATCCATGGCCAATGACCCGATAATGTTCGCTATGGCTAATCCTGATCCCGAGATCACTTACGATGACGCAAAGGATGCACGTAAGGATGTCATTATGGCAACCGGAAGATCCGACTATCCCAACCAGGTAAATAACGTTCTCGGATTCCCGTTCATCTTCAGGGGAGCGCTGGACGTGAGAGCTACCGTTATCAATGAAGAGATGAAGATAGCTGCTTCCCACGCACTTGCAGATCTTGCCAAAGAGGATGTTCCCGATTCGGTTATCAGGGCTTATGGAGGGAAGCGCTTCGAATTCGGAAGAGACTACATTATACCGAAACCATTCGATCCGAGAGTACTATTGTGGGAAGCTCCCGCTGTTGCTAAAGCTGCTATGGAAACCGGTGTTGCATTAAAGCCATATAAAAATGCCGAAGACTATAGGGACCAGCTGGAAGCCAGGCTCGGGAAATCGAATGAAGTAATGAGGGTATTTATTCACAAAGCACAGCACGAACCAAAAAAGGTAGTATTTCCCGAAGGCGAGGAAGATCATATCATCCGTGCCGCACAGATCATTCTGGATGAGAAAATAGCAAAGCCAATTTTACTCGGAAGCCGCACCTTGATAAAGGAAAGGATAAAAGAATTGGGACTGGACCTCGAAGGAGCTGAATTCGTTAATCCGTCAAAAGCTCCTAAATTTGATGATTATCTGGCGAAATATTACCAGTTAAGACAGAGAAAAGGTGTTACACATACTGATGCAGCGCGCAGAATGAAGAGACACAATATTTACGGGATGATGATGGTAAGAGAAGGCGATGCTGACGGATTGATATCAGGACTCACGCAGCAATACCCGGATACTATCAGACCTGCTCTGCAGATAGTAGGTAAAGAAGAAGGTGTTAACAAGATAGCGGGATTGTATATGATGATATTCAAGAAACAGAATATTTACATTGCAGATGCAACTGTGAACATCGATCCGACAGCAGAGGAACTTGCCGATATAGCGCTGATGGTTGCAAAGAAAGTGAAGCAATTCGATATCGTACCGCGTATTGCTATGCTTTCATTCAGCAATTTCGGAAGTACCGTGCATCCTCTCACCGAAAAAGTTCTCAAGGCAACGCATATCCTCAAGAAGAAAGCACCGGAACTTAATGTTGACGGAGAGATGATGGCAGATACGGCACTCAACCCGGATATCTTAAAGGAATTCTTCCCGTTCAGTGATCTGAAAGATACTGCAAACGTCCTTATTTGCCCTGATCTTACTTCGGCGAATATACTGTATAAATCGCTTATCTATCTAGGAGGTGCAGTAGCTATCGGACCTATACTGCTCGGTATAAAGAAGCCGGTTTACCTGCTGGGTCCCGGCAATACTGTTGATGATATTGTTCACATCACCGCAATGGCTGTATTCGAATCGCAGATGAAAAGTATGAAAAAGAAATAACTGAAAAGACTTCAATGAAATAACGGGTTTGAACATCAAACCCGTTTTTTATTATAAAAGAAAATTTAACTTTAGGAGATATAACATGGAGAAATCAATACTTATCATATTGATAGGAAACAGGAAAGAATCTGCAGTCAAGGTTCAGCAGGTGCTCACCGCCTGGGGATGTCTGATCAAAACACGTCTCGGAATACATGACGGAATTCTTGATAAGTGCTCCGACCAGGGTCTGTTGATCCTTGAGCTTTATGGCAGTAAAAAGGAAAAAGATGAAGTTGCAAGAAAAGTAGCAGTGATTCCGGGAGTTTCGTCACAGTTAGTCACTTTAAAGCTGGAAGAAAAGAAAAAATAGTTTATTTCTGATTGTATGAATATACGTGATTAAGTAGCCCACTCCGCCACGGCGGATTAAATCGTGGGTAGGAATTATTGAACAAGGGGGCTTGCCCCCTTGTTGTTACCACAACACATTCGCTTTGAGATAATAATCTCTCCCGGGTTCGCTTGTGATATAACCCCGGTTCGTCGAGAGATGATTGCGGTATGATTTATCAAATATATTTTCTATTCCGCCATAGAACTTAATACTCAATCTTCCCAATTTTAAAGGAAACGGATTCACGGCAGCATTCCAATAAACATATCCCGGTGTCTGTATCTCTCCCGCAGCTATTTTATCCTGTCTCGTGAAATAAACTCCGGTTATGTCAATGTTAAGATATGTTGAAACCGGTGTGCGTAACCCGATCCTCCCATTCAACGGGGGTATCTGGGGCAGGTCAACATGGTTTTCTATGTCCTGTCCTCTTACATAAGAGCTCGTTGCATAAAAAACGAAATCTTTATAAAAATTATACTCAAGATTCAGGTCGAAGCCGTACAATCTGGAATTGCCTGCATTGGTCTTAATCATAGCCGCTCTGCTTTCATATGTTCCGGGCACTTCGATAACGAGGTTGCGAAGCTGATTATAAAAAATACTGCCAGTAAATGAAACTTCCGGACGCCATATCCTCAGCCCCAGGTCGAAGAATGCTCCCTGTTCCGGTTTCAGGTAGGGATTTCCGAGACGAACCAGATTACCGAGATCGATGTACTGGTATCTTTCCTCCAGTGAAGGCGAGCGAAATGAACGTGCTGCATCAAAGCTAACATCAACATTTTTGAACAGTGCATATAGGAGTCCCGCGTTCCCGCTCCATGATATATCGGTCGACTGCGCCGGCTGCCATAGAATCGTTTGTCCGGGAGGAGTATTATTTCTCACACCATTCGTAATGATGTATTCCGGATTGTATGTAAGGTCATTTGAAATTTTATTCTGATCTATTCTTCCTCCCAATGTTATGCTGAGTTTATTATTTAACAGTTTTATATTATCCTGAGCAAAGAACCCGATATTCCGGCTGTATGAAACAGGTATGGGACGGTCACCGATAGTTTGCAGGCTGGTACTTATTACCTGACCGGTGGAATCAAGTACTTCAACCTTCTGGTCCCTTTCTCTTTTGCTGTCAAGGTCTCTCTGCCAGATATCTATTCCTGCTGTGAGATGGTTTGTTTTGAAGAGCATCCATTCCGATTGTATCTCCCCTCCTTTTGTGTAATGCCATGCGTGCGGTGTAATGTCCAGAACGCTTATCCTCTTTGTTGTTGAACCGGACGGTACAATTTGAACTAAGTAGGGAATATTTTCTACATTCCTGTAAATATTCTGGACGTAGAACTTAGCGGATAAGTTCAGTAAAAATGAGGAAATATTTTTAATATCATATTGTGCGCTGAACATGGTTCTCTGCTCCTGCGGGTAAGTGACAAGAGCGTTATTTGTAAAGAGCGGATACCCGCCCGGTATCCCTATATCTTTAGCAAAGTATTGCTGGAGATCGAATTTCATTTCCTGGTTTTTTATCGGTTTTAAGCTTAGCACTGCGGAAAAATTATTATCACGATACTGGCTGTTGTTCAATACGCCATCGGGAGTTTTTGTATTACCGGCTTTTCTGATGGTTCCGCTTATTTTAGCATACCATTTTGCTGACCCTCCTGAAAGGGAAAGCCTGACCGAACCTCCGTCATTTACCGAGTTATAGCTTCCCAGCATTGAACCCGATAGAGTAAACTTATTATTGTAATACCCCTGCTTAGTAATTATATTCACGATCCCGCCCAGCGCTCCCGTGCCGTATAGAGATGACATTCCTCCCTTTATAACTTCTATACGTTCAATATCGGTAATATCAACAAGCGATAACCTTGCGGAAATATCCGTTGCTGTCTCAAGGCGGTTCCCGTCAACTAAGGTCACAATATCCTGTCCGCTCAAGCCCCTGATGTCCACATCCGTTGCCCAGATGCCATCCCGTTTTAAAGAGATGCCGGATTTTGTTTGTAAAATATCCGAAGCAGAGACAGAGGGTGTTTTGAGTATCTCGTTCTTATCGGCAACTTCCATCGGAATCGCAACATCTCTGATTCTTGTCTCATACCGCGTGCTGGTAACAAGTATTTCTCCCAGCGACACCGGAGAGGTCAGCAGCTCTATATTTAATGTCAGGATAGAATCCGGTATTATTTTAACTTCTAAGGTTTTTTCTTTGTAACCGGTGTAAGAAATTATGAGTGAATATTTCCCTGCAGGTATATTGCCGGTTGAGAAAATTCCTTCTTCATCGGATGTTAATTTAAGGTTTATTTTCGGAATGGATATTGATGCGTTCGGTAAACCTGTTTGCGATTCCGCATCGGTAACTTTTCCCTTCAATTCACCGTTTTGAGCGTACGAATTACCCCATAAAAAACTAAATATTATGCAAAAATACAATAATTTCATTAATTTCATTTCTTTCAATCTACAAAGATAATTTTATATTAATTTCTATAAAATGACATAAGTCAAGGGGTGTTTAAGTTGTTTTCCCCTTGTTGATAGCCAGCCCTAACCTCTGGTGGGTTGTCACCAACAAGAATATTCTGCAGTTGGTCACAAGATCAACTGCGGGGAACTCTACAAATAAGTCCCGTTAACCTGACCGAACAGAAAAGAGATTTTGTGAATTTTATCATGATATGATTCGTTTTTTTTATAAATATGTATTATATTAGAAGTGAGTATTTTTTTCTGCTTTTACATCATCTTTTCAACTCACATATGAATATCACGAGAATTGGTTTATTACAGGTTTTAAGATAGATGTTTATAATTTATTTTACTCTATTTAAGTATAAAAAGTAAAAAAAATATCATTTAATACAGGCAAGACCTGTATAATTAATTCCACGGGGGTGGAATATGAAAACAAAATTATTTACTCTGCTTCTTTTACTTCTTTTCGTTAAACAAGCAACTTCGCAGTGGGAACAAACATC
>JBEKSX010000030.1:0-28815 GCA_049516635.1 Ignavibacteria bacterium
AAAAGTTTGCACTGTACCAGAACTACCCTAATCCGTTCAACCCGGTGACGAAAATAGCATATGATATACCGAAGAGGACGGAAGTTATAATTAAGATCTATAACGTTCTGGGACAGCTTGTAATACAGCCTGTGAATGAAGTTAAGGAACCTGGAAAATATAACTTAGAATTTGATGCTTCCAATCTGCCCTCAGGAGTCTATTATTACGTAATAAAGGCAGGCTCTTTCACAGATACAAGAAAAATGGTACTTGTGAAGTAGTATTTATATAAAACTGTCTTACATCATTATTTAAACAAGGGAGCTTGCTCCCTTGTTTTGTTTTCAGCTCAGTTTATTGACGTGGTTTTTTTATTATTAATGACGAATTATTTTATTGTAATGTATACAATATTTTGCAATATTAAGTATTAATAGGCTTATCATTAATTATATGTACCACTGATGAAAAGCACGCTGTTACTGATATTAATTATACTTTCTTCATTAGATAGTAATGTATCAGCCCAGTTAAATGGACTTAAAGGTTCATATCTCTGCTCACAGAAGAAGATGAACAGCTCTCATCAATTTATGATAAATAGGGATTCGCCCAATACCCCCAACCACAAGTTCGATGTACTGGATTATAAAATGTATTTTGATATATGGGATTGCTTCCATCCTCCTTATCAGAATGATTATCCTGCAAGCGAGACAATTAAATTTCTTGTAGACACATCGTTAAATGCGATCACTCTAAATGCTGTTAATAACTCGCTTCTCATCGATTCGGTAGGCTTGTCAGGCTTATCTTTTTACCATGTATCGAATATACTTACCATTAATCTGGATAGAACATACTTACCCAGTGAGATCGTTTATGTGAAAATTTATTTCTGGCACAAACACGTTAGTGATAATGCTTTCTATGCAAACAATGGTATGGTGTTCACGGACTGCGAACCGGAAGGTGCAAGATGTTGGTTCCCGTGCTGGGATAAGCCCGGCGATAAAGCAACCCTCGATCTTACCGCTAAAGTCCCGTCGAATGCAAGGCTCGGTTCTAACGGCAGGCTGAACGATTCTACGATTACGGGAGATACTATTTATTATCACTGGATAAGCAGGGATCCTGTTTCGACATATCTCATAACAATGATTGGTAAGATTGGCTACCAGCTTGATATTGTTTACTGGCATAAATTATCCAACCCGATCGACAGTGTCCCTATACGGTTCTATTACAGTACCGGAGAAGATCCTTCCGTAGTCGAATCAAAGATTATCCCTATGATGACATATTATTCACAGAAGTTCGGTGAGCATCCGTTCGAGAAGAACGGCTTTGCATCCGTACCTCAGCAAATTGCTCCATGGTGCGGTGGGATGGAGGACCAGACATTGACAGATTATTACTGCGGGCTATGGGGTGAAAATCTTACGTCACACGAATTTGCGCACCAGTGGTTCGGTGACATGATAACGTGCGGAACGTGGGCGGATGTTTGGCTGAATGAAGGTTTTGCAACATATTGTGAAGCACTCTGGTATGAGAATACCGGCGGGTATAATGCCTATAAAAGCGATATCAACAGCGATGCGAATTACTATCTGTCGACAAATCCCGGCTGGGCAATTTATAATCCGTCCTGGGCAGAAACTACTCCGCCATTCAGTATACTATTTAATACCGCTATTACATATGATAAAGGTGCATGCGTTCTCCATATGCTCAGGTATGTTCTGGGAGATTCGCTTTTCTTTGCAGCAATAAAAGCTTATGCAGGAGATACTGCGAACTTCAAATATAAAAATGCTGTGACAGATGATTTTACCGCTTCGATAAGCCAGACTGCCGGGCAGGACCTCACATGGTTCATAAATGAATGGGTGAAACAGCCGAACCATCCATTTTACCAGAATACGTACAGCTTTACTCCCGCGGGAGGCAGTTACTGGGACGTTGATTTTTTAGCAAAGCAGGTTCAGACAAACTCGTTGTTCCATAAGATGCCGCTTACTATAAAGATAAGCTTTACATCGGGACCCGATACGACGATAAGGTTCATGAACGATCAGAACGACCAGTTTTTCGTATGGACATTCAACAGGCAGCCCATCGCTCTCCAGTTCGATCCCGGAGATGATATCGTATTAAAAGAGGGGACTACGTTGATAGGTATAATAAAGAACGGGAAACAGGTACCGGGCAAGTTCACGCTGTATCAGAACTACCCGAATCCATTTAATCCGGTGACAAATATATCTTACGATATTGCGAAAAGAACATTAGTTACAATAAAAATATATGATGTTTTAGGAAAGCTAGTACAAAAACCGGTGAACGAAGTAAAGGAAGCAGGGAAGTATTCAATGGAATTTGATGCATCTAACCTTCCGTCAGGAGTTTATTACTATGTGATAAGAGCGGGCTCTTTTACCGATACGAAAAAAATGGTATTGGTAAAGTAAGAATAAATTCCGTCAGGCTGCAATATCTCATCCGATAATAGAAAATGTTTAAATATTGATTCTGAACCGATATATAGCTGGTTCTTCTATAATTATTTCAATTTTATGTCCATATTTAATAATTCTTCATTTAAACGTTTTAAATGCCATTTTTTTGATTTTTAAGTTATCATAATTAGTATTATTTTAAAAAAATAAATTAATCAGAGGGAATAATAATGAAAAATTACATTACCAAATTACTATCCGTATGCTTTATAGTTATTATAGTAGCAATATGCGGACTTTTACTCTTCGGTGCTACATCTCAGCCTGTTCTTGCAGCAGGCTATATGTACGCGGATTTCGAGAATGTCATGTTTCCGCCAGCAGGGTGGACAGTTGCCAACACGTCAGGTTACAATTGGATATGGTCTTCTTATACAAGTGCGTATGGAGTCGGGCACTCATGTGCTATCGTAGATTTTTATGATATACCGAGCGGGAATTTTGATCTCATCACATCAACATTTCCTGCAACCGTATCAGGGGACTCTCTTTTATTTGATCACGCTTATACCTGTGCATCAACTGAAAACGATCAGCTATCCATTTATACTTCTTCCAACGGCGGATCCACATGGACATTGCTGATCAATTTACCCGGCGGCGCTTCCGGTCCCCTTACGACCGCTCCGCCTACAATGAAATTATTTATACCTACTTCGTCACAATGGGCTACAAAAAGATACGCCCTCCCGGTAGGGACCAATTGCGTGAAGTTTACAGCCATAACAGCATTTGGCAATAATCTGTATTTTGATAATGTCAGGATAGGTTCGCAGTTTAGCAATGATGTCGGTGCCGATGCTATGACCGCACCGAAGTGGGGAATTGCACAGGGGAATTATACTCCTGCAGGCTCGGTCAGAAATTTCGGGACCACGGCGCAGTCATTCCAGGTAACACTGACAATAAGTCCGGGCAGTTATACTAACACTCAATCGATAACTAATCTTGCACCCGGACAATCACAGAACGTAACATTCACAAATTACAATTTTTCCACAAACGGAACTTACACGCTTAAAGCTTTCACGAACCTTGCATCCGATCAGAACAGGTCGAATGACACGATTACATCAGTAGTTACAGTAACTCCTGCACCTAGAAAAGTACTGCTCGAGTTCTGTACCGGTACTTGGTGCCAGTGGTGTGCCTGCGGAGACGCTGTGGCCGACACATTAGCCGTACGTTATCCGGATAATTCGGTAATACTTGCATATCATGGAGCCGGTTCTGACCCTTGGATCACTTTTAACGGCAATGGTATTATCGGTATGATGGGATGGACAGGCTATCCTTCAGGAGTAATAGACAGAAGAGGCGGTGCAATGGGCTGGGGTTCATTCTTCTCGGATGGGGAATACCGCTTGTCCCAGAGCCCTGCAGCGGCTGTAAATATAGCTTTCACTAACCTGACCTATAACTCTTCAACAAGGCTGCTCTCTGTAAATGTAGATGCAACAGCTTTATCTACTCTTTCGGGGAATTATTACATCACGTATGTAATAACTGAAGATAATCTTGTATATGCTCAGACAGGCAATAGCTACTGCCCGGGTACTTCGAACTGGGTGCATAACTGGGTCACGAGAAACATTGTGAATGGAGCAACCGGCGAGAGCATAAACTCAGGAACATGGAATCAGGGAACGACAATTTCGAAGAGCTTCAGTACCACGATCGATAATGCATGGAACGCAGCAAACTGCAATGTTAATATATTCGTATATAAGAGTATAGCAACGTTCAATGCTTCGGAAATTCAGGGAGCTGTAAAGACCTCTGTAACATATCCATTGGGAGTAAAACATCAGAATACACAGGTGCCAGCTGTATATGAACTAGAACAGAATTACCCTAACCCGTTCAACCCGACAACGAACATCAAATTTGCTATTCCCAAAGACGGCAGCGTGTCCTTAAAGATCTATGACGCGGTCGGAAGGCTGGTGGGTACCTACCTTGACGGCTTTATTAAAGCGGGATATTATAACGCTGAAGTAGAAGCATCAAATTTTGCGAGCGGTGTATATTTCTATACATTATATGCCAAGGATTTTGTCCAGACGAAGAAGATGATACTTGTGAAATAGTGTATCAACAAAACATTTATTCTTACAAGGCGGTAGTAATACCGCCTTTTTGTTTGTATACTGCACCATTAAACGGTTTTCGTTCTTATTCTCATTAAGCTGAATAAGACAGTTAGTATAAATAATTGCCTTGATTTTTGCAGATTAATATAGTATATTTACAATTGTGGTTCTTTGAAATATAAATGATTCAGGCTAGAAACAAGCTAAATATACAAGCAAGATAACTAATTTATTGCGATTTCGTTCAATTTTAACAAGTTGAACAAGCTAGCATGTAGGGGGGTAGCAAATTTAAATTTGAAAATTAGAAATTCAAAAGTAAATTAACAAAGTTCTAAAGATACTTATCTCCCCTTTACAGCCAGCCCCCGCTTGAAGCGGGCGGGCTGTCCGAAGGCGGGAAAGGGGAGTACCCCGACGTACGTCGGGGGGAGGGGTTCATTACTAGTCATCATTACTTAAGTGACCAAAAAATTGCGATTCTGAGCTTTCTTATTACTTCCCATTACTTAAGTAATGGGGGGGGGTGCCTTCTGCACCCGGTTTTTAAATTGTAATGAATGCAATAATTTACAATATTACATAATCTTTCTGTAAGTTTATTAATTAAAGCAACACATCATGAAAACAAAACTTCTACTCACTTTCTTCTTATTCTTTCTGACATGTAATTACCTATCCGCCCAGGTTGTTGATCAAAGGGGTTGGATAATGTGTTCACAAAAAAGGATGAAAAGTTCTAATCATTATTTTTTTAATAATGATTCGCCCAATACTCCCAAGCACAAGTTCGATGTGCAGAATTACAAACTGACGCTGGATATCAGGAGTTGTTTTATATCACCGTATCCGCACTCGTATAATGCAACTGAGATTATTACGTTTAGGGTAGATACTGCATTGAACTCTATTTCTCTCAATGCTATTAATACTTCGCTGCAGATAAATTCCGTCAGCCTCAAGGGTGTGTCATTTACCCATAGTGCGAACATTCTGACGATCACACTCGATAGTACTTACAACCCCGGCAGGATAATTCAGGTTGGCATCAATTACCAGCACCTTAACGTTTCAGACGGCGGTTTTTATACAGGCAGCGGCGGGGTTTTCACCGACGCCGAGCCTGAGGGCGCAAGATACTGGTTTCCTTGCTGGGATCTGCCTTCCGATAAAGCTACTTTGGACCTTACTGCTAAAGTACCCGCAAACGCTAAGCTCGGTTCTAACGGGAGGTTAAACGATTCCACATTAACTGGTGATACTCTGTATTATCACTGGGTGAGCAGGGATCCGGTAGCAACATACCTGATGGTAATGACGGGCAAAGTAAACTACAACCTTGATATCGTGTATTGGCACAAGATCTCAAATCCGAGTGACAGCATACCGATAAGATTTTATTATAACAGCGGTGAAAATCCATCCGGTGTAGAAAGCATCATTGCAGATATGACAACTTATTACTCAACTCTGTTTGGTGAACATCCTTTTGAGAAGAACGGATTTACTACAGCCCCTGCACCGGGGTTTGCATGGGGCGGTATGGAAAACCAGACGCTGACAACTTTTTGCGCTGGCTGCTGGAGTACATACCTTACTTCTCATGAGTTTGCCCATCAGTGGTTCGGTGATATGATAACATGCGGAACCTGGGGCGATGTCTGGCTCAATGAAGGGTTTGCTACATATTGCGAAGCTCTTTATGATGAACACACAGGAGGATATACATCGTATAAAAATGCAATTCTTTCAGATGCTAATTCTTACTTTGCCGAGCCGAATGCCAACTGGCCGATGTATAATCCCTCATGGGCTGAAAATCCTCCGGGTCCAGATACATTGTTCGATGAAGCCATTACTTATGCTAAGGGTGCATGTGTACTGCACATGCTGAGATATGCAATTGGTGATGTATATTTCTTCAGGTTATTAAATAGCTATGCCACCGATACTGTAAATTTCAAATTCGGTAATTCCGTGACGGATGATTTTAACGCAAAAGTAGTTGAGATCATAGGTAAAGATATATCCTGGTTCATTGATGAATGGGCAAAGCAGCCCAAACACCCTGTATATCAAAATGTTTATGATGCAGAACCTTACGGCACAGGGCAATGGCAGCTCGGTTTTCAAACCCAGCAGGTTCAAACTAATACACCTTTTCATATAATGCCCCTCGTTGTAAAGATCACATTTGCTTCGGGTCCCGATACATCGATAAGGGTGATGAATTATGCAAATAATGATTACTTTCAGTGGATATTTGACCGCCAGCCGACAGGACTTGTATTCGATCCAAACAACGATATCGTCCTGAAAGAAGCAAGTACAGTAGTAGGCGTAATATCAAAGAAGCTTCAGACCCCTTTGGTGTATTCGCTGTATCAGAATTACCCGAACCCGTTCAACCCTGTAACAAAGATCACATACGATCTCCCTAAGAAATCGAATGTGGTTATTAAAGTCTATGATGTGCTCGGCAGATTAATTCTGCAGCCGTTGAATGAAGCGATGGAAGCAGGCAGACATTCTATAGAAATAAATGCTACGAATCTCCCGTCAGGAGTATATTATTACAAGATCGAAGCAGGATCATTCACGGATGTAAAGAAGATGGTACTGGTGAAGTAAATATTAATCACCTAATAACTTTTATTACCCCGCAGAAATGCGGGGTTTGACTTACTATCTTTATTACAATAATTATGATATTTTTTTATATTGATTAGTAAAGTATTTCAGGATAACAAATTACAATTTGGCGAATAAGATAGCTCAAATAATCAACCTCCTTGCAAAAGAATTTCCTGAGACCAAATCCGCACCTTCACGATCCAACCCGCTTGATGTACTGATAGCCACAATGCTGTCACAGAACACAACCGATAAGACGAGCTATATTGCGTTCAAGAACCTCAAAAAACAGTATAAAAACTGGGAAAAAGTAATGAACGCCCCTCTGAGAAATATCGAAAATGCAATTATGGTCTGCGGATTGGCTAACCAGAAAGCAAGCAGCATCAAGTCAATGCTAAAGCTTATGTACAAAAAATATGGTAAGCTTGATCTAAAATTTATCAAAAAGATGAAAGATGAGGAGATCTATGAAGAATTGCTTCAATACAAGGGTGTCGGCGTCAAGACTGCAGCATGTGTACTCGCATTCGGGCTCGGAAGAGATGTATTCCCCGTAGATACTCACGTTCACAGATTAGCCAATCGTCTCGGTCTCGTTAAAACCAAAACGCCTGATCAGACATTTGAACAGCTCAAAGACATCATCCCGGTTGGCAAAAGATTCATGCTTCATACTGCTTTCATCCGCTTCGGCAGGAAAATATGCAAAGCCAAAAATCCTTTATGTGGCAAATGTATATTGTATGACCTATGCGAATTTAACGATAAAGAAACTTATGCTTCGATCTCAGAGCGAGCGGATAGGAAACCGGCAGAGAATAATTTCATAGTACTGGAACACGTTGAAAATAGATAAGAATAAAATAAAAAAAATTCTCATCATTAAGCCTCACGCTATTGGCGATGTGGTTCTTTCGACCCCGGTAATAGAGAACCTGAGGTACCATTTCCCGGAAGCAGTAATAAATTTTCTTACACAGAAATACTGCAGGGATGTACTTATCGGCAATCCATTTCTTGACCGTGTGCTCACATATGATCTTGAATATGACAGCGGGTATTTTATCATTGAAAAGATAAGAAAACAAAAATACGATCTTGTTGTAGATCTGTTCGGCAACCCCAGGACCGCATTAATTACTTTTACGAGCGGTGCAAAGTATAAATCAGGTTACCGCTTCAGGATGAGGGCTTACGCATATAATATTAAGATCACACCCAGAAGCGGAGAAGTCCATAACATCGATTTTAACCTTGACAGCATTAGAGCATTAGGGCTTGATATAATTTCGACGCAAACACGATTCTATATTAGTCCTGTGCATGAGGAGTTTGCTGATGATTATTTTATAAAGAAAGGTCTTGATGAACGCAAAACGATTGCAGTAAATCCGTGCGGAACATGGGAGACGAAGGTATGGTATCCGGAAAAATATACAGGTCTTATCAATGACCTGACTAAAAATGGATACAACGTCCTTTTATTTTGGGGTAATGAGAGTGAAAGAAAGCATGCTGAAAAGATACTAATTGCTGCTTCAGGCAAAGTTTTCCTAATTCCAGAAATAGGTTTAAAATATATGGGTGCATTATTGAAGAAATGCAGAATTTTGATTACCAATGATACCGGACCGATGCATATCGCATCAGCTCTGGGAGTAAACATAGCAGCCATTTTCGGTCCTACAAATTCTAAACTGCAGGGTCCCGTAAACAAAAACTCCATTGTTATTAAAAATGACAAATTAACCTGCCTGGGCTGCAATCTCACAAAGATAAGCGATTGTCCGAACCAGCATAAATGTATGGGGGAGCTCAGTGTAGACCATGTTCTTGAAAGAGTTATGGAGTTATTGAATAATTAATATAACGGAACTTCCGCTAAATGAGTCAAGTTAAATTATTTGAATAGGAATAAATTTTAAAATGAAAAAAAATAATATAGTACTAATAACATTGTTCAGCATTTTGATGCTCGGTTTTTCGTGTGACAGCACCCGGACTCAGAATTTTGAAGAAGCTCTGAAAACCGCTAAAGAACAGAATAAAAAAGTGATCGTTGATGTTTATACAGATTGGTGTGTATGGTGTAAGAAGATGGATAGAGATGCTTATAGCAACCCCGTAATCAAACAAATGATAAGTGATAATTTCGTTTTTGTAAAGCTTGATGCGGAAAGTGATGCAACATTCAACTATAACGGGAAAATATACAAAAGCTCTGAAATAGCAGCTCTTTTTGACGTATCCGGCTACCCCACTATGGTCTTTCTTAGGCCGGACGGAACTGTAATCGATTTCAATTATGATACTTACAAGTTGAATAATTTACCCGGTTATTATAAAGCGGGTGATTTTAAAAAAGTCCTGGAATATTTTAGAGATGACAAGTATAAGGATACTGACCTGAATAGTATCTTATAATAATTATATACCCCATTTTAATTACCCAAATACGTTATGCAGTCTAACTTTTTTTATTAGCGCTTATAAATATATAATTATTCAAGGTTTATCAAATATCCTTTCAAATAGTTTGTTTTTATTTAAATAATTTAATAACTTGAATCGGACCGCAGAAACATTTTAAAAATCTAAAAGGGGGCAATCATATGAGGTTCCTAAAATACTTTATCTCCACCATTACAGTACTTTCCTTTCTTACATTCGGAAGCACATACTCACAAGTTAAAACAACTACTACTAAATGGAAATCACCGCTTTTCACTATTGAAGCGGCTGGTTCGTTTGATCTACCGATTTCAGATTCAAGAGGTCAGGTAGGTGATTTTTTCAAATTTATGAATTACGGCACTACGGTCGGATGGGGTGCTAAATTCAATTTTAAATTCGGACTCGGGCAGAAGGGTGATATAAGGCCTTATCTTTCGCTCAGTTATACCCAGCTCCAGGGAAGTGATAATTCAACGGCTTATATTGGCACTAATTGGATAAGTACACAAACCGGTTACCCGTTAACCGGATCCCAATTTTTCGGCAGTGCGGCTCTTCCGACAGTACCCGGGAGTTCAAGAATAATATTTAGAATTCCGAGCTTAGGCGCAGGGTTCGAGTATGCATTCGTCGATGTCGATAAAAAACGAAGGGCGTTCATTCCATTTATTGGTGCTGATCTGGATCTAAGTATTATAACGGGAATTTACAGACAGACGCCGTCTATCACGTACGGTAATATTCCACCCGGTACCGAAACCTCTTTTACAATTAAACCTGATGTGAGGTTCGGGTTCGGTATCGGAACAGGTGCCGACATCAGGTTTATCCCGAATTTCGGTATGGTTTTTGGTGTAAAATATAAGTTCATTAATTTGTTCGGTAAGAGTTCTGATTTCCTGAGGGAAGAAAATAAAATGAACTTGCTTGATAAAGCAGCCGCTAATCTGAACTCGAACCTGTATAAAGATAGGAATATAACCTATATGGAATTTTATCTTGGCGGTGCTATCTATCTGGGAAAATCAAAAAAGTAAAATCCTTTACCTTTATTTCTTTACGCAAAAACGAACGAGGAAAATCCCTGGTCATGCATCAGGGATTTTCTATTATTATTGCTTTAGGATATTTTACTTTTTTCAAAAGAAGGAAACCTGTTATAAAAAAGAAAGATATGGATAGTATGGCAAATCTCTGGTTTCCCGTGAGCCATGATACAAGGCCGAAAGTGAAGGGTCCCAGTATAGTCGATGTCTTTTCAAACAAACCATAAAACCCGAAAAACTCCGTCTTCTTTTCCTCCGGTGTGAGGAAAGTCATCATACTCCTTGAAAGTGCCTGTGATGAACCTAGAAACATTCCGGCCAATGCCCCGATGATATTAAATCCTAATTTATCATTGATGAAAAATACAACCACAGTTATTACGAGCCATCCAATCAAACACAGCTCCAAAGTAAATTTTGTGCCTATCCTGTCCGCAATGAATCCAAACAAAAAGGAACCTATCATTGCAGTGATCTGTACTATTGCAAAGAAAATCACCAGCTCTGATATTGTGAAGCCGAGTGTTGTCTGAGCATAGATAGCGGAAAAAAATATTACTGTGTTTACCCCGTCTATGTATAAGAAATAAGACAAGAGGAATGTTCTCAGGTTTATGTAGTTTTTGAGATGATGAAGAGTATTAGAAACTCTTGAAATACCCACTCTAACAGCATTAAATTTTTCTCCAGTTTGATCGAGCGGCTTTTTCTTTTCTTTTATGAAAAGAAAGAATGGAAGAGAGAAGATAAGGAAAAGGAAGGAGGATGCAACAAATGATAGCCTGGGATCATTCTGGTAAATAAAAACAGGTACAAGGGCTGCAAGAGATCCAACATAACCAATTGCATAACCCAGAGAAGAAACTCTATTATAATTTTCAGGTAATGCGATCTCTTTTACGAATGCATCATAGAAGCTTAAACCTGCCTGAAAACCGATATTTGAAAATATAAAAAGTATCACTCCCCATAGTACCATACCCGGACCTACAAAATACATGAGAGCTGTTGTAATAATACATAACAGTGTAAAAAAGAAAAGGTAAGTTTTTTTATTGCTGTAAAAATCGGCGGCAGCTCCCAGAACAGGGCTCAGTACTGCAACCGCGAGCATGGATATATTGATGGAGGATGACCAGTAGAAGTCTGCGATAGGAAGGTTTGATGCTACAACCTTCTTAAAATATACAGCATAAACGAAAGCTACTACAATGACAGCGTACGACGAATTGGCGAAATCAAATAATGACCAAATAAATACAGTTCCGGTAAGCCATTTTGGTTTTTTATTCATCCGGTAATGATGGTCTTATTGTGTGCTGTGAATTTCGGAGGATAATCAGTCACCGGAATCTGGTTTGGTCGATCTTGAGATAAGACCTTTTCCTTTTTTCTGTATCTCATTATTTTCCTTAAGGCGTATCAGAAGAGAATCCAGAATTCCGTTCACAAATTTTCCGGAGTTTTTTGTACTGTAATCTTTTGCGAGATCGATTGCCTCATTTATAGATACCTTGGGCGGTATCTCTTCGAAGAAATAGAATTCGCTCAGACACATTTTGATAATGATAAAATCAATGAGGGCAATTCGTTCTATATCCCAGTTATCGACAGCTGATTTAATAAGCTCATCATATTTTTTTTTGTTCTCAATTACGCAAAAAATAAGCTTATCGGCAAAAAGCCTGCTCTCATTATCTTTTACTTCGGTCAAAAGGTCTGACTTAACCTTTTCGATCGGATCTTTTGACAGCTCGTGGGCGTACAGCACCTGGAGTACCTTTTCTCTGATTTGTCTTCTTGTAATTGGCATTTAATAATCCTTATATATTATCCGATTCCGAAAAACCAGAATAAGATTAGAGCAAAACTCTCTTTTACACTGTATGAAAATGTCGATTCTGTTGATAACGGGGTATCTGAAGCTGCCGTAAAACAGCTCATCCCGAAGAACCTGCAGATCTGGCTCGACCGCAGTAAATGGAAATTATCGGTAATCAATATCATTTCTTTCCAGCTGTTCTTTTTATACAGATTTTGATTGATATAGGTTATTTGTTCCAGTGTTGAATTAGATTTGTTCTCAACGAAAATATATTTCTCATCCACTCCTTTTTTGATAAGTTCATTTTTTCCGACCTCAGCTTCGGTCATTTCGCCGGGGGCTCCTCCACCCGTCAATACAATATATTTAATAATTCCATTTTGATACAATTCAAATCCTTTGTTTATTCTTTCGCGCAGAACCGGTGATGGTCTGTTCCCTCCCCATACGGCAGCTCCCAGAACAACCCCAGCATCGGCTTTATATTTTTCTGAAGTTAATAGATCCGTATCATCACTATAGTAATAAACCGATAGAAAAACAACACTGAATCCCGCTAAACAAACCAGAATAGTCAGCCAGATGCTTCTGAATGCATAATATTTTTTCAGGGCTGAAAATGAAATTATGATGATCGATATTATCATGAATATATGCAGAATTGCAAAAAGAGATAATCCCACTATTTTTGTACCTTTGGTGTTAAGCTGAATTATTTTTACCGTAAATTCATCGAAAGCTTCTGTTGATGGGAGAAATATAGTGGTAAGTAATAGTACGAACAGGATAAATGAAAATATCACGAGCACATTCAGAGAAGTTTGACTTACCTTGCTGATATTAAGATAAATGTTGATGAGGGAAAGGATAGCTACTGCAGCAGAAAGGAACCATATCATATTACCCGTGTAAAAAAAATCATAATTCTTGAACAATGCTTTCAGGAATTCACGTGATAATAAATTTGAAATGTAGAGATTGTTATAGTACTTGTAAATCTCCATGACTATAAGAACGAAAAATTCAAAAAGAAAGAGTTCTAAAATCAACAGCTTCTTGAATCTGCCTGTTTTACCTCCTGACAATATCACAAATAAATCTTTTTTCTATGTGAATATAGCTGAATTAAGAGCACAAAATAAAGTAAAAAAATTAATCATTTATCCAGCAAGTTGATTAAAAACTTTGTCATAAGAAATAAAATAATTTATGCATTTCTATTTAACATCAAGATAATCATTAATTCAGTCTCAGAGCGTTATATATGATTATTCGGCGGACTATCCTTCACTAACTTGTAATTCTGAAAATTAATAATTAATTTATAAAAGTTCTTTATATAGCTTGTTTCGGTTCACGTATTATGCTGATTATATTTGAGTGAACAATAGGGAATCCCGTGAAATTCGGGAACTGTCCCGCAACTGTGATCAGGTAAAATAAGATCATCATCTTTCGGTATTGAACGAAGGATGAACCACTGTTAAACCCCTTAGTCAGGGAAAACGGGAAGGTGATCTTAAATAACCCTGTAAGCCAGGAGACCTGCCGGAACATGGATCTCAAATTAATCCTTCGCGGAAAAGGTAATGAGAATAATTAACCCTGATTTTTTATTCTTCTGTTATCTTAGAAATGAGGATAAAACATCAGGGTTTTAATTTTATGAATAAAATATATTACATATTGATTGCATTTATTTTGTATCCTGCTGCTTTGTTTGCCCAGTCTGGTGAATCGGATTCGGTCATGACCGAGGAAATTCTTGTTACTGCTAACAGAGTGAAAACTTCTGCAATGCTTTCACCGGGAATGATACAGGTATTCAGGATGAAAGATATTTCATCGTTAAATGGTTCAAAATTATCCGATGCTCTAGACATGGCTGACGCAGTATTTATTAGGGATTACGGCTTTAATTCAGGATTAAAAACCATATCAATTAATTCATCGCAGAGCGAACATGCTTTAGTTCTACTGAACGGGGTGAAGCTTAACAGTCCCCAGAACTCACAGTACGATGCCGGATTGCTGGAGCTTGATGATATATCACGCATCGAGGTTCTAAAGGGCGGTTCTTCGGCTTTATACGGAACCGAAGCAATTGGCGGGGTAATAAATATAATCAGTGATAACAGCATTTCAAAACCTTTTTCATTCACGCTCAAAGATGAAGTAGGCTCTTATGGTCTCGAAAAGATCTTTCTCAAATCTATGAACAGAGTGAAAACGGGGGTACGATCGCTGGCTGATATCAGCTTATCTTACTCCAACGAAAATGCTAGAAATAACTATGATTATAATTATTTTAACGGTTTTTCAAATATTATCAGACAGAGAGATAATTCCGATTACAGAGCTCAGGTTTTTAATTCCGATATAAGCTATAAGCCTGATACTAAGTCTGAAATTGCATTGTTTGCTTTATATGACTATCACAACCGCGGGATAGCAGGTGTTGACCTCGGTTATTCATATTCAAGTGCAAGACAAATAGACCGTAATCTCATTTCTTCTCTAGCGTACAAAAGAATTATTAATAAGTCAATTGGTTTCAGTTCGGATTTTAACTATAAGTACTCATTGATGAACTACTATGATCCGATGACATTCGGTCTTCCTCAACCCTTGAATGATTTTTACAAGCTTAATTCATTTATTCATTCTTCTACGCTAAATTATTCTTTTAATCAGAATGAGATAAATACAGGATATGAATTGAGCTATAATACTATCTCAAGCAATGAGACTGAAGATGGGATACTCTTACAGGCAGGCATTTTCAGCGCAGGAAAAATTGAAATTGATAAACAGATAATTTCAAAGATCACGCTGTATCCTTCTGTGAGATATGATTATTACTCGAACGTACACAAAAATGTTCTTTCAGGAAAATTCGGGATAAATATTCAGCCGTTCGAAAAGATCAATTTAACTTTTAAGTCATCGGCAGGATCGAATTTCAGAGCGCCTACTTTTAACGAACTTTACTGGATTGGACTTGGAAATAAAGACCTTCAGCCGGAACGCTCATTCAGCTTCGATGCAGGTTCTTATTACGGATTCCATTTTTTAGCAAATAACATTTTAGAAATATCTTATTATTCTTCCAACACAATCGACAGGATCGTATGGGCTCCCGATCAAAACGGGGTATGGCGTCCTGTAAATATCGGTAAAGTGAAAGCTGAAGGTATTGATGCAAGTTTAAGGTCATCCTTTATTATAAATCAAAGGGTAAGTACGGAAATATCTGTTAATTATAACTTTGCGAAAGCTCTTAAGAAAGATATTGATTATCCCGGTGACCCGACATATAATAAACAGCTTGTATATTTACCCCAGGAATATGCAAAATCTTCACTTATGTTGAGTTATAGACCCCCGATAAGTTTTTTGAAACTTATTGCTTTTAACCTGTTTTATACATTTACGGGAAAGAGGTTCGAAGACCTTGACAACATAAAATATGTGCCTTATTATGAGTTGATAGATGGAAATATTAATGTTACTTTTAATTTATTCAAAACAGAGACTTCAGTTAAATTTTCCGTAAATAATTTAGCAGATCAGGGTTACCAGGTAATTTCGGGTTATCCGATGCCTCTTAGAAATTATAAATTGCAAATAGGTATTAATTATTAAAATAATAACTTTATTATTCATAGGAGTAAAAAATGATTAACTTTCTAACAGCTGTTTTACTGATCCTCTTCGCAGCATTTTCAAGGGTGGTGCCTCATCCTGCTAATTTTACACCAATTGCCGCGATTGCACTTTTTTCGGGTGTATACCTCAGTAAAAAATATTTCTTTATAGTCCCGATTGCGGCAATGCTGCTGAGCGATATGATAATCGGCTTTCATTCGGAAATGATCTGGGTCTACGGCAGTTTTGCGGTCATTGCAGTATTAGGTTTATGGCTGAGATCACATAAGAGCGTCGGTTATATAATAGGAACCACGCTGGTGTCATCGGTAATATTTTTCATCATAACCAATTTCGGCGTATGGCTCAGCGGTTACTATACCATGACTTTCAGCGGACTGGTTGAATGTTATACAATGGCTATACCATTTTTCCGAAATACTGCAGCCGGAGACCTCATTTACGTTGGGGTGATGTTCGGGATATACGAGCTCGTAAGCAGATATGTAAAAAAGGAATCACAGCACGTAGTTAATTCAGAGATAGGAAAGTAAAAAATTACACATTTTATTTTCATAACTGATATCGAAGTTTAGCATTTTGAGAGAGGTAACCCCAGTTTATCATCAGAGTCTTTTTATTAAATAAACTGTAACATCGCCGATACAATAGAATAATAGTAAAAAAGATTGACAATACATGATGAAATATTAAAACGCATCCTTATACTTGATGGTGCAATGGGTACGATGATCCAAAGGCATAAGCTTACTGAATCTGAGTACCGCGGTGAAAGGTTCAAGGATTATCCCAGTGATCTGAAAGGGAATAATGACCTGCTGTCTATAACACAGCCGAACATTATAAAAGAGATACATGATGCATATCTTGAAGCGGGTGCGGATATCATAGAGACCAATACTTTCAATTCGACCGCAGTTTCCATGGCGGATTACGGTATGCAGTCTCTTGTATATGAATTGAACCTTGCCGGAGCGAAGTTAGCCCGTCAGGCAGCAGACAGATTTACTGGACTGACCCCGGGTAAACCAAGGTTCATTGCGGGTTCGCTGGGTCCTTTGAATAAAACTGCCTCAATTTCACCCGATGTAAACGATCCCGCATATCGTGCTGTGACGTTTGACCAGCTGGTTGAAGCATACACGGAACAGGTTCGGGGACTTGTTGACGGCGGAGTCGATTTATTGCTGGTTGAAACGGTATTCGATACTCTTAATTGTAAAGCGGCGCTTTATGCAATCAGTGACTACTTTGATAAAACCGGTAAAAGACTTCCGATTATGGTTTCCGGAACGATAACAGATCTTAGCGGCAGGACACTTTCGGGACAAACTACAGAAGCTTTCTGGAATTCGATATCACACGCCGGATTGTTCAGTGTTGGACTGAATTGTTCCCTCGGTGCTAAACAGATGCGTCCTTATGTAGAAGAATTGTCACGCATAGCGAATTGTTACATGAGTGTATATCCGAATGCCGGATTACCGAACGAGTTTGGTGAGTATGAAGAAACCGCAGAGATAACTTCATCCTACATCAAAGATTTTGCCGAAAGCGGATTTTTGAACATTGTAGGGGGATGCTGCGGTACAACCCCGGAACATGTAAAGAAGATCTCCGAAGCCGTTAAAAATATTCCGCCTAGAAAAATTCCGGCTATCAAACCTTATCTGCGTCTGAGCGGACTGGAACCGCTGACCTTTACCCCGCAGATAAATTTTGTGAATATAGGTGAGAGAACCAATGTTACGGGTTCATCAAAATTTGCAAAGCTGATACTTGACGGTAATTTTGAAGAAGCACTGAGCGTTGCGAGACAGCAGGTCGAGAACGGTGCACAGATCATTGATATCAATTTCGATGAGGCGATGCTCGACGGGGAAGCCGCAATGGTGAAATTCCTGAACCTCATTGCATCAGAACCCGATATAGCACGCGTCCCGGTCATGCTGGATTCATCTAAATGGTCGATAATTGAAGCTGGATTAAAATGTTTACAGGGAAAAGGGATTGTTAATTCGATCAGCTTAAAAGAAGGCGAGGAAAAGTTCAAAGAGTATGCAAAGAAGCTCAGGCGATACGGAGCAGCTGTCATAGTAATGGCATTCGATGAGAATGGGCAGGCAGATACTTTCGAAAAGAAGATCGCTGTTTGCAAGCGTTCATACGAAATATTGACTAAGGAAGTTGGTTTTCCGCCTCAAGATATTATTCTCGATCCCAATATCTTGACTATTGCTACGGGCATAGAAGAACATAATAATTTCGCAGTTGATTACATTCGTGCAGTGAAATGGATAAAAGAAAATCTTCCTCTCGCACATGTCAGCGGCGGGGTGAGCAATCTTTCATTCTCATTCCGCGGGAATAACATGATAAGGGAAGCGATGCATTCTGCTTTCCTCTACCACGCCATCAAAGCCGGTATGGATATGGGTATTGTAAATGCCGGAATGATAGGGGTTTACGACGAAATACCCAGGGTCTTACTTGAACTAGTTGAGGATGTTATATTAAACAAAAGACCCGATGCCGGGGAGCGATTACTTGAATTCGCTGAACATTCAAAGACGGGCGGCAAAAAGCTGGTCAAGGATGTAAGCTGGCGGAATGCTCCGGTTGAGGAACGCCTGAAGCATGCTCTCATAAAAGGGATTATTGAGTTCATCGATGAGGATACTGAGGAAGCACGAAAAAAATATCCGAAACCGCTGGATGTGATCGAAGGACCTTTAATGGATGCAATGAATATTGTAGGTGACCTGTTCGGCTCGGGCAAAATGTTTCTGCCCCAGGTTGTGAAGAGTGCGAGAGTTATGAAAAAAGCGGTAGCATACTTAACTCCATTTATAGAAAACCCCTCTCCTACTCTCCCCGAAGGAGAGAGGGAGGCTCGGTTTGCAGGTAAAATTCTTCTGGCTACTGTAAAGGGCGATGTGCATGATATCGGGAAGAATATCGTCGGTGTCGTGCTAGGATGTAATAATTATGAGGTTATCGACCTCGGTGTCATGACTCCCAGCGAAAAGATACTTGAAGAAGCAAAAAAGCAGAATGTAGATATAATTGGATTAAGCGGATTGATAACACCGTCACTTGATGAAATGGTACACGTTGCAAAAGAGATGGAGCGTCAGGGTTTTCATGTCCCGCTGCTAATAGGAGGAGCTACTACGTCAAAGATTCACGCAGCAGTGAAGATCGCTCCCAATTATACCGGAGCGGCGATTCATGTTCTTGATGCTTCCAGGAGTGTCAACGTTGTGGGAAGCTTATTGAATAAAAGCACCCGAGATAATTATATACATTCTGTAAAGCAAGAATATAATGATCTAAGGCAGACACATCTGAGCAGGGGACAGGAAAAGAAGTATTTAAGTATAAAGCAAGCACGCGAGAACAAACCGCGTATTGAATGGGATAAAACCAATATAACGAAACCCTCATTCATCGGGAACAAGGTATTTGAAGATTTTCCGCTTACTCAGATCAGGGAGAGGATCGATTGGTCACCCTTCTTCCTAACGTGGGAATTAAAAGGAAAATATCCTCGTATATTCAGCGATCCTGTTTTTGGCAAGGAAGCAAAGAAGTTATTCGAAGATGCGAATGCTCTTCTGGATGATATCATCAGGAATAAGCTTCTAAAAGCCAAAGCAGTTATCGGATTGTACCCTGCAAATTCTACAGGAGATGATATTGAATTATACAAAGATGATACAAGAAAAGAAGTTTTAACGGTAATCCATATGCTCCACCAGCAGGTTAAAAAAACCAATGAACAGCCGTATTTTTGTCTGAGCGATTTCATTGCCCCTAAGGAATCCGGCATTAATGATTATATTGGTATGTTTGCAGTTACAGCCGGGATCGGGATGGAAGAACTGGTTGCAAAATTTGAAAAAAATCATGATGATTATAACAGCATTCTAACTGAAGCCCTTGCGGACAGGTTAGCAGAAGCCCTTGCAGAAAAGATGCACGAGCTTGTAAGAAAAGAATACTGGGGATATGCCAAAGATGAGAATCTGACCGTAGAACAAATTATTAAAGAGGAATACCGTGGGATCCGTCCTGCACCGGGGTATCCTGCATGCCCCGATCATACAGAAAAGAGGATTTTATTCGATATTCTTGATGCTGAGGATAAAGCAGAAATAAAACTAACTGAAAACTATGCCATGTATCCCGCATCTTCGGTATGCGGACTGTATTTCGCTCATCCTGAATCGCATTATTTCAATGTCGGGAAGATAGACAGGGACCAGGTAGAAGACTATGCAAAACGAAAGAATTTGAGCGTAGAAGTTATTGAGAAATGGCTTGCTCCCAATCTTGCATACGAAGTTTTAGAAAGTGCATTAGAAAAATGATAGCGATTTATTCGGGTTCAACCCATAATTATTATATAATATTCAATCTTGCAAAACTACGAAGATCTAAAATCATACATAAAACAATATCGTAACGTAATCGTTGCATTTTCCGGAGGAATTGATAGTTATTTTGTATTAAAAGCATCCCTTGATACCCTCGGAAAAGACAATGTGCTTGCAGTTACAGGAGATTCGCCTACACTTAAAGAAAGCGAAAAGCAGCAAACTGCAAAGCTTGCAAAGAATATAGGCGTAAACTATAAGGTCATCTTAACAGAAGAAATGCAGAACCCTGATTATTATAATAATCCGGCTAACCGGTGCTTTTTCTGCAAGGATGAATTGTTTAATAAGCTTGAAACTTTAAGATCCGAACTGAATTATGATGTTATATTCGACGGAACGAATTTTGATGATATGTCCGATTACCGCCCCGGTTACAAAGCAGGCAGGAAACACAATGTCATTTCCCCGCTGGCCGACCTGAAATTTACTAAGGATTCGATAAGAGAGATATCACGAGCATTGGGACTCGAAATATGGTCTAAACCTTCTTCTCCCTGCCTCTCATCCCGGATACCTTACGGACAGATAGTCACAATCGAAAAACTCTCGCTTATTGAACAAGCAGAAGAAATTTTGAAGCAATTCGGGTTCAGGGATTTCAGGGTACGGCACTTTGAGTTTTCATCGGACGGAAATGGGAAAAAGATGAAGATCGCTAAGATAGATCTATCAGATAGGGAAATTGAAAATATACTTGATGAGAAATTAATATCGCGTATCAATAAAATGCTCAAGAATCTCGGCTACGATTTTGTGACTCTCGATATGGGGGGTTTGAGGACAGGATCACTCAACCCTGAGCGAAGTCGGAGGGTAAATTAATGGAAATTTCACCTCAGGTATAAACTGGCAAAATGTAAGAATGAAACTTCTCACTTAAGGAAAAGATCAAATGAAACAAAAAAATAATCCTTCGGCTCCGCTCAGGATGAAAGGATATATAGATCTTGGTTTTGCTAAATACGATCTTCACAGGGAAAAAATAAAGGGCTTTCCCGAAGTAATTCTTGCACTCGGGAAGGATGAAGAGCATCTGACTACAATAGTCTCCAAAGCTATTGAGAGAACTAAAATGCTTCTTGTTACAAAAATAACACCGCAGCAGTATAAAGCGATAAAAAAAGCTTTATCAAAGAAGAAAAGTTTGAAAATTACTTACCATGAAACTGCCCGCCTTTTATTCATCGGTAAAACTAAAAAAAATGAGATAGGTAAAGTTGCCGTGGTATGCGCAGGGACCGCAGATGTACCCATTGCAGAGGAAGCAGCCTGCTCTCTCGAAATATTCGGCAGCAAAGTGGAAAGATTGTATGATGTAGGCGTAGCCGGCATTCACCGCCTGCTGAATAACACATCCGTTTTCGAGAATTGCAACGTTGTTGTAGTGGTTGCCGGTATGGACGGCGTTCTGCCTTCGGTGGTCGGTGGGCTTGTTTCGTGTCCCTTAATCGCTGTTCCAACAAGCGTTGGTTACGGTTCATCTTTTGGGGGGCTTGCAGCATTGCTTACAATGCTGAACTCATGTGCGATCGGTATAAGTGTTGTTAATATCGATAATGGTTTCGGTGCCGCTTACCAGGCACATTTGATAAATAAAATGGCATCACTTAAATAAGATATGTTAACAGCTTTATTTGACATAATCACAGGCATAAGCGGAGATATGACGATCGGAGCATTAATTGCTGCGGGAGCTGATTTTGAGAATTTGAAGAAAGAAATAAACAAACTTGGCTTAAAAGGATTTGAGCTGAAAATAAGTCACATTAAAAGAAGCGCCATTGATGCAGTCAAGTTTGATGTTGTAATTAACAACCCGCCTCAATATCACACTCATTTAACCGATATACTCAAGATGATAGATGAGAGCACGCTATCCGGTTACGTGAAAACAAATTCTAAAAAGATATTTAACCTGATCGGGACAGAAGAAGCTAAGATACATAATATTCCCATCGAGAAAATACATTTTCACGAGGTGGGTGCGATCGATTCGATAGTCGATATAATTGGTGCAAGCGTATGCCTGGAAAACCTGGGGGTGAAACAGGTCTATACTACTCCCGTAAAGATGGGTAAAGGATTGATAGATACACAGCACGGTTTAATGCCGAATCCAGCCCCTGCCACCCTTGAAATATTAAAAGATTATCCCGTCGAATTTACGAATATAGATTTTGAGCTTACCACTCCAACAGGAGCAGCAATTGTTAAAGCTTTATCTAAAGGCTTATATAACAGCGGTTTATTTGGAAGTGTAAAGATCAAAAAGATAGGTTTCGGTTCAGGTTCGTTCGATATTGAAGAGTCACCTAATTTATTGAGGGTTGTTTTGTGTGACGTACCCGAAGATTTTAATTTTCAAAAAGAATCCCTTTTACTTTTGGAAACGAACATCGATGATATGAACCCGCAGTTATATCCCTATGTTTCAGAAAAGCTTTTCGAAGCAGGTGCGCTTGATGTTTATTATCATGATATCATAATGAAAAAAGGCAGACCCGGGATCCTGTTCTCTGTACTTATTAATGAAAATATTTTGAATGATGTGCTCGAGATCATATACAGTGAAACCACTACTCTAGGTGTGAGGATAAAAAAGATTGACAGGCATAAACTTCCTCGCGAAGTTGTGGAAATGAGTTCATCTTTAGGTAAAGTGAAAGCGAAAGTAATAGAATCAATGTTTGAATCGTCAGGAAAGAAAAAAGTTATTCCTGAATTCGAAGAATGTAAACGTTTGGCTAAATCAACCGGAAGAACTTATAACGAGATATACGAACAATTAATTAAGGAATTGAATACGTAATGCTAACAGTCATTCTGAGCGAAGCGAAGAATCTCATCATAATAAATCATTTTTAATAAACTCGCTTTATTTGAGAAGATACATTCATTTTAATTCAACTTATAGATTCTTCAGTCGCTGTGCTCCTTCAGAATGACAGTTAAAAAAAGGTTTTTGAACAAGGGAGCTTGCTCCCTTGCCTAAAAGATAAAGCATATGAATAAGATTATAGCAGTAATAGGAATGTGCGGTTCGGGTAAATCCGAAGCTGTCAAGTTTTTCGAAAAGAACGGATACAAAAGGGTCTATTTCGGGGGCGTTGTACTGGATGAAATGAAGAGACTGGATCTTGAAATCAACGAGGAGAATGAACGCAAAACGAGAGAGGATCTCCGCAAAGATTTCGGTATGGGTGCTATGGCGGTCAAAAGCATCGATAAAATTGATGAGTATTATAAATCCGGGAATGTTGTGATAGAGAGCCTGTACTCGTGGGAAGAGTTCAGGATAATAAAAAAGAAATACGGTGATGCTTTCAAGCTCATTGCTGTATATACAACCAAAGCATTACGTTATGAAAGACTGGCAAAAAGAGAATTCAGACCTTTGACTAATGAACAAGCATTATCAAGGGATTACGCTGAACTGGAAAAACTCGATAAAGGGGCTCCGATCGCCTTTGCAGATTATACCTTGATAAATGACGGGACTCTGGAAGAGTTATATCAAGTTTTAATTAAGTTTTTATAAAAATATTGAAAAATTTTCCCTCCCCTTTGGGGAGGGTTAGGGCGGGGCTTTATGAAACGAAAAGATTATATTTCATGGGATGAATATTTTATGGGGATTTCTCTGCTCTCTGCAAAACGAAGCAAAGATCCGAACACCCAGGTGGGTGCATGCATAGTGAACCAGTTTAATAAGATCGTAGGGATCGGATACAACGGGTTTCCGATAGGATGCCCCGATGATGCGCTCCCATGGGACAGGGAAGCGGCTGATCAGAATGAGACCAAGTATCCCTATGTTGTACATGCAGAAGCGAATGCCATATTAAATTCAACTAAAGACCTGCATGGGGCAAGGATCTATGTAGCACTATTCCCGTGCAATGAATGTACAAAGCTCATAATACAATCTGGAATAAAAGAAATAATATATCTATCTGATAAATATAGAGATAGTGAAAGCGTAAAAGCTTCCAAAAGAATGTTGGATCTTGCAGGTGTTAAAACTACACGGCTCGTTCTCGAAGCAAAAAAAATAGAGATTGATTTTTCAGCAGTGGATTAAATAGTGTTTGTTGTCATTCCTGCCTGCCCGATCCGCTCAACGATTCAAGTCGATAGGCAGGTGGAAATTACAATGAAGGAATTTGAATAATAGCTTATGGTCGTACGAAAAAAAATAACTATCGAAGAAGCAAAGAAGAGCGGAGGCAAGAAGTACAGGGAAAAAGTACAAAAGGTCCTCTCCGAATACGAAAAGCTTCAGGATGCGCAGAAGCATCAGATCCACGTCTATTACGGATACGGAAAAGGGAAGACCACTGCCGCTATGGGACTGGCATTCAGAGCTCTCGGAACCGGTAAGAGAGTTGCAATAGTCCAGTTCGATAAAGGATATGACGGGGAAAACGAGCATTATGGTGAAAGGGATCTTCTCAGAAAATTAAAGGAGATGGGTTACGGGATCGAGCTTTATCCTACCGGATGCGAGCGGATGAACGAAGACGGAACATTCAGGTTTAAAAATGCGGAGGAAGATTTCATTGAAGCTAAAAGAGGGCTGGAAATTTCACGGAAGCTGATCAAAGAGGGAAAACAAGATGTTCTCATCCTGGATGAAATTCTTGCAGCCGTTGCTTACCATCTGATCGAGGAAAAAGACGTATTTGATATAATAGATGTTTATGAACAGAACAGGAGATTTGAGCTTATTATGACCGGTCATAAATTATTCGATGGGCTGGATGAGAAAGTGGGCTTGATAACGGAAATGAGGAAAGTGAAACATTATTTTGATAAGGGTATCCAGGCGCGTGAAGGTATCGAATACTGAATTAATTAATATTTACAATGAATCTTATACATAAAATTCATTTTAAATTAATTACTGTTTCATTCCTCATCATCTCATCATCATTCCTGCCGGGATGTTCGAACGAAAACGTCACAAATCCGGTAATCAATACAAATCACGGGGTTCTTGTCCTCTATGAGGGAATAGGAACTTCCGGTTCAGGAGATTATGCTTTTATAGATGTTGACAACAACATCGTTGTTAATGATCTTTTTCAGGATACTAACCATACCACTCTGGGTTTGTACCCCGACGGTATGATGCTGTACGGGCCATGGCTGTATGTCTCAAGCCAGGGCGAATATGGGCATCAGGGAAGAATGTACAAGATAAATTCTTCAAATAATTTATTACTGGACACGTTAACCTTTGGGACCAATCCTTATGACTTTGCTCTCGCGCTTGGTAATCTGTATGTGACGAATATTTTCGGATCAAATATTACCAGGATGGATCTCAATTTAAACATCATCCAAAATAATATTGAGGTCGGTCCAAATCCGGCAGAGATAATCAGTGCAGTTTCCAATATTTATGTTACTAAAGCGAGCTACACAACCGAGAACTCGCTGGCAGTCATCAATCCTGTCAATGATCATGTTACAAAACTATATTTTACCGCACCTCCGGTTTCGGCAGCATTCCAGTATAATGGTGTTTATATATCAACGTTCACGAATAAAAAATTGTATGCGGTGGACACGGTTATCTCTCCGAACCGTTTGATCGATTCGATACCGGTTCCAAATCCCTATTCTGCAATAGGTGATGTTGTAGCCGGCAAGTTTCCAGCTTTATATGTTGTAGCTGTGGATATTGTTGCTTCTAATAACATAGGCAAGCTCGTTTATAAAGTGGACCTGTATACACGCACGGTTTCAGTCTTGATAAATGATCCGACAATTGTGAATATATACGGCATTTCATATGATAGTGTAAAAGAAAAAATTTATATTGCAGACTCCATGAATGGAGGCGGAAACGGAATTGTCAGGGTATACAATACCGACGGTACATGGTTGAAAAATTATAACATCGGCAGGATGATGCCGAGGAAGTTTGCTTTCAAGTACTAATTAAATTTTTCTTTGTCTCCTGTTTATAACTACAGCCAGCATTATAGTTACTACTGCCATTAATCCGCCCGCTATAATATCTATTGCATAATGATATCTCAAATAAATTGTAGATATTATCATCAGGATACAGTAAGGAAGGTAAAAGTAAAAGGATCTTGATCTTATTCTTTTGGATAAGTAAGCAAGAAGTATTGCTATCTCAGCATGAGCGCTCGGCATAGCATCGCGTTGAACGTAATCCTGGGGGTTCGGAACATTCTGCGGGATAGATTCTGCAAAATTAAGAAATTGACGTATCCAATCCGTAAGGAAGAGTCCGGGCATTTCACTATTGATCGAGCTGAAGTTATGCAGGTAAAAACGTGGTCCCACCGCCGGAAAAACCATGTAAGCTAAGTAACAAAGATAAAATCCCAGAAAAAGCACAAGTGTTGCAAATTTGAACTCATCATACCTTTTCCACAAATACAGCTCGAGTCCGTATACGATTATGATCAGGTAGTATATCAAGTAAATTATCTGCAGTATCTCGGTTATCAACGGGTTTTCGAAACGAAATATCCACTGCGTAGGATTAACTCCGAATACTGCCAGGTCTATTTTAATCAGCATACTGTCACATAGAGGAGCATTGATGAGGTTAATGATCAGGTATACTTGCTTAAAAAAATATATGATAAGAGGCACACCGTACCAGAATCTCAGGATCCTCGAGAAAGTTATAGGGAAGCTCCTCATTTCTTTTTCAGTAGCGGGTTTGGATTCATATTTATATACAATAAAACCTATGAGAAAAATCAAAAGTATATTGCATAAAGTAAGAACCGGCCATAGATATATTTTGGAGGAGAAAATGATACTGATTATACTCAGTATGAGCAGAAAAACCATATTAACCAGATCGGCATAGGATAAGGTTTTGATGATTTGTAATATGCGGGGAAAATTCTTACCGGTAATACCAGCCATTATTTTCGGGATAATTGGTTGATTTATCAAAAATTGTCATAATCGAATCTCGCAAATGCCGGTTCTTCCAGCATTGTTCTATTTATTTTCGAATACCTGAATTTAAGATAAGCTGTATAACCGGTCATCGCAGCATTGTCTGTAGAATATTCTTTCTGCGGGAAATATACCGAAAATCCCTGCTCAGTGTATTTCTTAAATTCCGATCTTAATCTCGAATTTGCAGATACACCCCCTGAAACCGCTATTTTTTTAATTCCGTGATTATTTGCAGCCAGTAATGTTTTCTCGATGAGTGTGTCTATCACCGCTTTTTGATACGAGGCACAGATATCCTTGAGAAGCATTTTATTTTTGGATAATTCGGCTTTTATATCAGTGTAGTTTTTCCTTAAGTAATATAATAGGGATGTCTTTATACCGCTGAATGAAAAATCGTACTGGTTTTCTTTAACATAAGATACCGGGAACTTGTGAAATTTAGCATTCCCTTTACGAGCTAAATTATCTATGATAGGGCCTCCCGGGTACTCTAAACCGAGCATTTTTGCGGCTTTATCAAATGCCTCTCCGGCTGCGTCATCCTGCGTCTGCCCCAGGATCTTATATTTGAAATAATCTTTTACGATAATAAGGATCGTATGTCCACCGGACACTATCAATGAAATAAATGGGAATTCGATATCTTTTTCGCCGATAAAACATGAGTAAAGATGAGATTCAATGTGGTTAATTCCTATAAATTTTATTTTTTTTGCTACCGAGAAAGCTTTTGCGTAGTTTAAACCCACCAGTAAGGATCCGATCAAGCCCGGACCCTGTGTGGCAGATACCAGGTTAATTTTGTCGGGTTTTATGCCGGATTCCTTAAAAGCCGTACATGAGACCTGATCTATAAAATTGATATGGGCACGTGAAGCAAGCTCAGGAACGATACCCCCATATTCTGTATGAAATTGCTGGGAAGATATTATGTTTGATAAAACCTTATTATCTTTCAATATAGAAGCTGATGTTTCATCACATGAGGTTTCGATAGCAAAATTCAAAAGTGCCATTTTCAAAAATAAATAATTATGTGCCTTATAGCAATCAATTATTAATTATTGTTTTTGGTTGGAACTTGTTTGTAATTTATTTGTTTTTAGTTATTTACCGAAGGTATTCGTACCGTAAATGGGGAACATACGGATGACCAAGGTAAGGGGAATTATGAGGATTGAAAAT
>JBEKSX010000031.1:0-33287 GCA_049516635.1 Ignavibacteria bacterium
CTTGTAAACCATTCCGATGATGCTTTCCCCCTTTCACATAAAATGTGGCTTGAACAGGCAAAGAATTTTAGTAATAAGTACCGGGTTATCACTTATGACATGAGAGGTTTTGGAGATAGTTATGAAGAGAACGGTATATATACAATCGACTCGCATGCTGACGACCTATTTACAATAATAGACAGGTTAAAGGTCGTGAAGCCCATTGTTATAGGCCTTTCCATGGGCGGTTACATCTTATTGAGGGCTGTCGATCGTGACCAGAATAAATTCAAAGCAGTAGTTTTGTGTGATACCAGGACAGAAGCTGACACAAACGAAGGCAAGCTGAACAGGGCAAAACAGATAAAACAGATCCGCACAGGCGGCAAGACGGAATTTATTGAAACATTCCTGGAAAACACATTCAGCGATACAACTCTGAAAGATCCCGCGAAACAACCCGTAGTGCAGTTTATGAAAAATATTATGACCGAACAGAAAGACACTGCGATGGCAGGAACTTTATTGACTCTTTCTGCGAGGACGGACCAGACTGCCTCTCTAGAAAAAATAAATATACCCATGCTTATTATTGTTGGAGAAAAGGATAAGCTCACACCACCCGAACTATCAAAAGTTATGTATCAAAAGATACGTAACTCTAAATTATCATTGATACCGGAATCCGGGCACTTTTCCAATGTGGAAAATCCTCAAGCTTTCAATAAAAGCGTTGAGGATTTTATTAATACTTTGAATGACCGAAAGGATTCTAAGTCCGGTTAATGCACGGTTACTATCAACCGGACAGTTTCTTTTTTATTTCACTTAGCATTATTTCGGTCATTGCAGTGAGATCGTAATGTTGTTTCCAGCCCCAATCTTTACGTGCTACGCTGTCATCGATGCTTTTCGGCCATGATTCTGCTATCTTTTGCCTGAAATCAGGTTTATATGTTATCTCGAACTCCGGTATACACTTCTTTATTTCTGCGGCAAGCTCTTTTGGAGTGAAACTGATACCTCCTAAGTTGTAACTGGACCTCAGGGACAATTTATCGGCATCCGCTTCCGTAAGCTGTATCGTTGCTTTAATCGCATCGGGCATGAATAACATCGGCAGTGCAACATCTTCGCTAAGGAAACATTCGTATTTTTTCGATTTGACGGCTTCGTAAAAAATTTCAACCGCATAGTCCGTGGTTCCCCCGCCTGCTTCAGTTTTATAACTGATAAGACCGGGATATCTGATGCTTCTGACATCAGTCTTATAGCGGTTATAATAATATTCGCACCACCTCTCGCCCGCTACTTTGGTTATTCCGTAAACAGTGCTCGGTTCCATTATTGTAGTTTGCGGTGTCATAACTTTCGGTGTAGTATGACCGAAGACCGCAATCGAACTCGGCCAGAATATTTTTTTTATCCCATCCTCACGTGAAAGATCGAGCACGTTCAACAGTCCTTTCATATTGATGTCCCATGCCTGCAGGGGCAGCTTTTCGGCATTACCGGATAATACTGCAGCAAGATGGTATACCTGTGTGATCTTGTTTCTGATTACAAAATGGATCAATGTTTTATTATCCAGAACATCCAGGATCTGAAACGGACCACCGTCCAGAACATCCCTGGGTGCCTGTTTAATATCGGTTGCAAAAACATTTTCTCCCCCATAATTCTCTCTTATCGCAAGCGTGAGCTCAGATCCTATTTGTCCTGAAGCACCGATTATGAGTATTTTCTCCATTAATTATCCTCTTCTCTTAACCGCAGAATCAGCGTAAGCAACTTACTTACTTTTCTGCGTGACTTTATTTTTTTACGATTAGCGTTTGGTTTCTTATTAATAATTACGACTATCCGTGATCTCTACAGTTTATCTTAATTATATCCCCTCAATTACCACCTCCGGTTTAACAAGATCCTTCTTTATCAATGCAGGCCAGTATGCAACAACCTCTGAAGGCTTCGGTCTCCCTCCGGCAAAACCGGTTACTCCCGGCGGACCCGTGAGTATCAACGGTGCTATCTCTTTACCGAATCTCTCGATTGCTTCTTTATCTTGACCCCTTACCCCTATCCTGAGCACAACTTCACTCAGATCGTCTCTTTTCTTAACCAGGGGCCCGTGGCACGAGTTATATCCTACAAATTCTGTTCTTATCTCATCGAATTTCAAGCCCAGGTTCTCGAGACGTGTTCTTAATAGCTTATCCGCAGCTTCGGCCTTTTTTAACGCATCGGGGGCAGAATATGTCAATGAGCTTACGGCGCTGAAACCGTCCGCATAAGACATGGACACTTTATAAAATTCAGTTGCGGGTCTGCCCTTTATCCCGAATACTTTCACCCTGTCATTCCCCGCCTGCTCAAGATGAATTGAGGTGAAATCGGCTATGCAGTCGGGTGTTATATATTCACGCGGGTCCCCAATCTCATATACCAATTGTTCGCTAACAGTTTCCACAGAGACCAGCCCGCCGGTCCCGGGATGTTTTGTAACGTAAAAATTGCCATCGGGATATGCTTCAATGATAGGAAAACCTATTCCGGCCATATCCTTTACACTCTCCCAATCACCCAGAAAATTTCCACCGCTCGCCTGTGCCCCGCATTCGATAATATGTCCCGCAATTGTTCCTGCCGAGAGCTTATCCCAATCATTCATCTTCCAGAGGAATTCGTATATCATTGGTGCCAAGGTCAGTCCGGTATCGGTCACACGTCCTGTTATCACAATATCGGCATCTAGCTTTAAGGCATCAACAACGGGCTCAGCTCCAAAATAGACGTTTGCGCTCAATACCTTATTTTTTATAAAATTGGCACTTTCTCCCGATTCCATATTATTGAGAGAAGCACCTTTACCCATCAATTCTTCTATTTGATCGAGTATGTTATCTCCCGTTACTATTCCGATCTTGATCCCTTTTACACCGAGCTTTTTAGCTGTCTCGAAAACTGCATCCCGGCAGGAGATCGGGTTTACGCCTCCTCCGTTAGTAATGATCTTGAACTTTTTCTCTTTTAATAGCGGGAGCAGTTTTTCCATTAAGGGAGGGATATCACGGGCATAGCCCAACGAAGGATTTTTTATTTTCTGCTTCTGAAGGATCGACATCGTAACCTCAGCAAGATAATCCATTACGAGATAATCAATGCTTCCTTTAGTTGCCTGATGTATCGGCGCATCGATCAGGTCCCCCCAGAACCCCTGACCGGAAGCAATTTTTATAAAATCCTTCATTAAATTTTATTTATAATCTATAAATTTAATGAAAAAAGATTGAGAAAGAAATTTAATAAATTCATATCATAAAAAAAGCTCTTCTTTTTCAAGAAGAGCTTTTAAAAGAATTTATACGCTGCCTTGTGCTATTTAATAAGAGCCATTTTCATAGTCTTCGAATAATCCCCGGCATTGATCCTGTAGAAATATACCCCGCTCGATAAAGAAGAAGCATTGAAGGTTACATTGTACGAACCTGCCGTCTTATTCTCATTCATAATGGTTTTTACTTCTTTACCCGAGATATCGTAGACCTTGATAGTCACATTCGTTTGTCTAGGCAGATCGAATGTTATTACAGTTGTCGGGTTGAACGGGTTCGGATAATTTTGATATAAAGCAAAATCCTTGGGGATGTTATTGTTTTCACCTCTTATACCAACCGGCACAAAAGTGTATTCATAAACTCCCTGCCCCGGCGTTGTTGCAGTAGCAGTGGCTCCTACACCTCCATACAAAGTACTGTCAGGTGCAGTTCTGAATGAAAACGTACGGAATGCATATGTACCTAAGATCGGACCGCTGTTAAAAATAAGCCAGTTGTTACCGCCATCGGTAGTTCTATAGACACCGCCGGTACCGGTCGAATAATCTATCCCCGCATAAATTTCTAAAATTGAACCCGGTCTGAAAAGACATGCTCTTGGATTTGCACCTGCAATAGGGGGCAGACCACTGCTCTTAAGAGTCCATGATGCACCGCCGTTCGTAGAAAGGAAAAATCCTCCTGTAGTAACGTTCATAAAAAGAACTGCGCCTACATAATTCGAATTTGCTGTACTGACAGTTATACATCTGACGGGATTAATATCAGTAGTTAATTGAGGTAAACCGTTGCTTATATCAGTCCATAAAGCCCCGGCATTGGTTGATTTGTAAATCTTTACCGGGCCTACCGATGAAAGAACATTAAAAGAAGTACCGGCGTAGATTGTATTAGGATTAACGGGGTCTATGGCAATACATAATATGTTCTTATCAGTACCCATACCCGTATTAGCAATAACCCAGTTTGTACCGCCGTTTGTAGTTTTCCAGATACCGTCAGTTGCATCATGGGTAGCATTGAAAATACCGGCATAAACAATATTAGCATTAGTTGGGTCGACAGCTATCGCCTGGATGCTTCTATCAGAAGTAAAGCCATCGTTATTCACATTGTGCCATGTGGCACCCGCATCCACACTTTTATAAACACCTTTATCAGTTGATGAGGCCGCCAATGAGTCTGTTCCCGCATATAAGGTACTCGGGTTTGAAACGCTGATCGACAGGCATTGTACATTTTTGTAATTCAGCCCGCTGTTCGAGGTGAACCAATTTAATCCTGAATTTGTGCTTTTCACCAGACCTGAATCTATACTGCCGGCATACACAGTGGTCTGCGGTGACGGGTTGACATTTACTGCTAAAATACGTCCATAAGTCGTAAAATCGGTTGACCAGACATTCGGACCATCATTAGCATACATTAAATGAAGAAAAATGATGAGAAGAGGAATAAAGAGAAGTAGTTTTTTCATGAGGACCTCCAGTTATTTTAAGATCGTTTTTTAAAAAAATTCGTTTATTAAAATAACAAGTAGAGAATTTGATATAATGTAAATGATTTATTTTCCGCAGTCAATACATAAATATAGCTATAATTATTATTTATTAACTACAAATAATCGCTCTCATTTGATATCAAGGGCATGAAGACAAAAAAGCCCGGTTGGATTCCGGGCTTTTTTAGGTTTATTAATCTATACCTTATTTAACCAGCACCATTCTCTTCACATCCTTGAAATCGCCGGCTTCAATCCTATAGAAGTATACACCGCTTGCATAGTTAGAAGCGTTAAAATCAATCGTGTAGCTGCCAGCCTGTTTATATTCATTAACAAGCACACTAACTTCGCGTCCCAATAGGTCATAGACGGTCAGCTTCACAAGCTCTGCCTTCGGCAGCTGGTAAGCTATCTTCGTTGTCGGGTTGAACGGGTTAGGGTAGTTCTGCCCTAATGAGAAATTCTTAGGAACCTGGTTGTTATTATTTGCAATACCTGTTAATATCTCGTTGTATATTGATATCGTTCCGGAACTCGTAACTGCCCATCCTCTGATCACGTTTCCTGTCATCACAAAGCTGGTACCATTGTAGCTTCCACTACTCGGAGATGTATATTGTAAAGCAAAGGTTGCACCGTTATCAGTTGATTGGTAAATAATGTTTGCTCTTGCGTACCAGAATTTCTGAAGTGCATTCCCAAACCCGATTATACTCCCCGTTCCGGGAACTGTAACCACGGTCCAGTTAACACCGCTGTTAGTTGATCTCAGAGCAGCACTTTCACCGCACATGCCTATGTTACCGGCCCCATCGAATGAAACGCTGTAAGTATTGACGCTTCCGGTTGTTGCCTGGGCAGTCCAGTTTGTTCCGGAATTTGTGCTGTAATATACTTTCGTATTATTAGTTCCGAACCAGACTTTCGTTCCTCTTATACACATTGCATTGTTCCATCCGGCTTCACTTGCTGCCTGTGGAAGATAGAGCCCGGTAGAATCCCAGTTAGTACCGGCATTGGTGGTTTTATATAGTTCCCATCTGCCGCCTACAGGGTCACCGTACAGGTATCCGTTGGTTGCGCTGAACATCTTAATATCATCAACGAAACCGCCTACTACTGTAAATACCTGTGTCCAGTTTGCACCTCCGTTAGTTGTTTTGAAAACGAATGTGTTTGAAGGTGATGTGGAAACAAGGCATGTATTGGCATCTATCCCGCAGATAGCGTATACTGCGTCGGTACCTATCGGAGCTCCTGTTACGTTTGTCCATGATGATCCGCCATTGGTCGTTCTTAAAACTACGCCGGAATTACCCCCTATCCAACCTATCTGATTGCTGACCGCACTTACAGTATTCAAGCCGGTTGTAACAGGTGATGTCTGCTCTGACCACCCGATAGGAGTTGGAGCAGGCCATGAATATCCGAATACACCAAATCCTATCGCTGAACATCCTGCATAAAGAGTACTATCGCCTAATGTCTTAAATGCAAGTCCCCTCACAGTAAAAGTATTTACCAAATCACCGTTGTTGAAGTCAACCCATGTGTTACCGGCGTCTGTTGTTCTGAAGACACCCCTGGCAGTGGTTCCGCCTCCATCAAGACCTACGTAGAATTCGGTAGAAGAGCCCGGTCTTATGAGACAGTTCCTGATAAGGGTTCCTGCAACAGTACCCAGACCGTTTTGTTTCTTTACCCAGAGAGTACCTCCATTAGTTGTTAAATATGCACCCCCTAAGGTATCGTTCATAAACAATCCGGCAAGAACCCTAGCTGTATCGACAGTACTTATGCTCAGACAACGAACAGGGTCACCCGTTGTAGTACCGGTCGGCAAGCCATTCGATATTTCAATCCAGTTAGTTCCGCCATTATAAGTCTTATATATCTTTGTGGGTGTGATAGCTGATGGATTATACGAAGTTCCCGCATATAAGACATTTGGATTCAACGGATTAATAATGAGCGATAGAACATTCACAATTGTCATGCCGCCATTTGCCGCAAACCAGTTAGTGCCCCCGTTGGTGGTCTTATAAACCCCGTTCGTTGAGTTAACAAGACCGTCAAACACTGTCATCCATGCAGTATTCGGGTCCGTAGGATGAACAACGATTGTCTGTATTCCGACGGATGTTTCAACAATACCGCTGTTCATAAGCGTCCAGCTGGCACCGGCATTAGTCGATTTATAAACACCGCTGTTGGTAGTCCCGAGCTGGTCCGTTCCGGCATATATAACGCTTGGGTTTGACGGACTGACAGCCAGTGCTTGAACGTGAATATATGTCATACCGGTGTTCACCTGAATCCAGTTAAGACCTGCATTTGTAGATTTGTAAACGCCGGAATCAAGTCCAGCTTCATAAATTGTGTTTTGATTGGGTGGAGTTACTACAATGAGATAAATCCTTCCGAGATTGTTATAAAGCTGAGTCCATGTCAGCGGTCCGTCACTCGTAATAGAAGACTGTAAAAATAGTATGAGTGCAAAAAGAGCAATTGGAAGAGAAAAGAAAATTTTTTTCATAATACCTCCCCATAGGTAGTAATAGTTTTTAAAAAGGACTTAAAAATATTTATTAAAATAGTAATATATATCTAATATAATAAAAAAAATTTTATATTATGCAACTATTAATTGGATTTCAAAGATATAAAGGACTTCGGAATTCTCAATTACCACGAAATTTTAGTAATTTTGGTTAAAGCAGGGAGTTATTGCTAAAGGGAATTACCCCCTCCGAATAAAAGGTATATTTGAACTGAAGAAGAAGTTGGGAGCCTTGATCAGATATTTAACTAAATTTACCGGTAGTCACTTCATATTCATTCAACAGATCGTGAATAATCTCTTTTACAGTTTTTATTTCCTTCACCAACCCGGATGACTGCCCCATCTCAAGTTCTCCTTCTTCTGTGTCACCCTCGAAAATACCCTTCATCTCCCTTTTTCTTCCGAGCAAAGCCATCAGCTCTTCCCCGCTCGCTCCGGACCTTTCCATCGCATCAGCTTCAAGTGCAAATTTATTCTTAAAAAACCTGACGGGAGCTATTTTCTTTAGTGTTAATATGGTTGAGCCGTCTTCCGCTTCCACAATTTTTTTCTTGAATTGATCCGAACTTGATGACTCATGGGTAGCAGCGAACCTTGTTCCTATCTGCACACCCTCGGCACCAAGAGCAAACGCTGCCGCAATCTGCCTCCCGTCAGCAATCCCGCCTGCCGCTATCACAGGGATCTCGACTGCATCCGCTACCTGCGGGACAAGACAAAATGTAGTAATCTCATCTATTCCGTTATGGCCTCCGGCTTCAAAACCTTCCGCAACGACTGCATCACATCCTTCATCCTGTGCTTTCAGAGCATGTTTAACCGAGGCGATGACGTGTACCCAAATTATATCATTCGTTTTTAGATACTTTGAAAAGATTTTCGGATTCCCTGCAGATGTAAATACTATTTTTATATCTTCTCCGATAACTGTCTTGACTATATCTTCAGCATCAGTTCTGGTCAACGGGATATTAACACCAAATGGTTCATTGATCCCGTTCTCATAAAAATACACACGCAATTTTTTTATATGTTCTCTTAGCAGATCGGTTTTCATAGAACCGGAACCGATCAGTCCCAGACATCCGTTCTCGGAAACTGCTGAAGCAAGTTTCCACCCGGAGGTCCATACCATCCCTGCCTGGACGATCGGATACTTTATTCCGAATAGCTCATTAATTCTGGTTGTTAACATAGATTTGTTTTGAAAGTTTAATTATGAACTGAATTAATAAGGAATAGAAAAAAACTAAGTAGATTTATTATCAAGAAATAAGAAGAATTATCCTATATTGTGAAGCAGTTCAATCATTTCCAGAGCGGTCTCCGCTGCCTCGGCACCTTTATTTTCTGCATCAGGCTGCGACCTTTTCAATGCCTGTTCTTCGGTGTAGCTTGTGAGAACCCCGAATGTAACCGGAATCCCGCTTTGCAAATTCAGATCCATTATCCCTTTAGTAACGGCATATGAGATATATTCGAAGTGGGCGGTCTCCCCTTTTATTACCGCACCCAGGCAAACCACTGCATCATACTTTTTTGCGGAACAAAGCTTTTTCGCGGTAAGCGGTATTTCAAATGCACCCGGGCAATAAACTATCGTAATATTCTTTCCGCTGATGCCCTTTTTTTCGAGAACCGTGCATGCTCCCTTCAGAAGCCCTTCCGTAACCTCACTGTTATAACGGCTTACAGCTATAGCGATACGCAGTAATTTCTTTTTAGATATTTTTTTTACTGACATATTATTTATTCAGGAAAAGACGGTTTTTCATAGCGGTCACTTTCTGCTCGGAGATCCAATACGAACCGAGCACCGAATCGTCATTAAGTCTGCCCCCGTGAAAATCACTGCCTCCGCTTTCAAGCAGAAAGTACTGGCTCACGAAATCCTGAAAGTAATTTATATACTCTGAAGGATGTGACGGATGCACAACTTCAATACCGTCAACGCCAAGTTCAATAATATCAACGAGCATCTCATCGCGTATTACTTTACCGGGATGCGCAATGAATGAGAGTCCCCCCGAATTTGCAATCAGGTCTATAGCGGCTTTTGTTGATATATTCGGTTTCTTTTCGTAAGCAGGCTTATTATCACCGATAAATTTTATGAAAGCTTCATAATAATTGCTGATAAAATTATTCTCCAGCATAGCAATAGCTATATGAGGTCTTCCTATCGAGGTATTGTCTCTTACCTTCATAAGCACATCGGTCATCTTTAGCGGTATATTTAATGCATTCAGCTTATCGACTATCTTTTCCGCCCGTTTCAATCTCAACTGCCTGAATCCTTTGAGATATTCCAGAAGCTCGGGATTTTGATGATCAATAAAATAACCCAGAATATGGACTTCCCGGCCATTGTGCTCCGAACTTAATTCCACTCCGGATACAAGTTCAATTCCAAGTTCTTTGGCTGTCTCAATTGCTTCTTCTATTCCGTCTACATTATCATGATCAGTAATAGACAGATAATGGAGACCGCATGCTTTTGCTTTGGTCAGCAGTTCTGCAGGCGAATATTTTCCATCGGAATAATATGTATGCGTATGAAGATCAGCTCTTATGTAATCTCCATCACGCTGCAATTAAGATAAACCGTTTCTGCATTAAAACTAAAAAAGGGAAATAGTCTCCCGTTCTTCATGTCTTAATTAGATTAATTATTAAATAGTAAATTGTACCGGAGGAGGGACTTGAACCCCCGACCTACGGATTATGATTCCGACGCTCTAACCAGCTGAGCTACTCCGGCTTTCCGTTAGTCCTATATAAACATAAATATACTCCATGTCAAAGGGAGTTTCAAGGGCAAATATGGATTTTTTAAATCATGAACTGCAGAAATGAAAATTAAATGTTTGATTCCATCATTTCGTAAAAATATCTTTCATCTGAATGTAATTTATTATTTTGTATTTATAAATAAATGACAGCTTTCGGGTAATTCAAAAATTCCGGTTTTTTCAAATTAAAAGACAAGCTCGGTTATTACTTACGGGAAAATTGATTTGATAGCATGTACATACCGAAAATAAAGTTCCGATTAAAATAGGAATTTAATTCGATTCTAATTTATTACCCAATAGTGAAACTTATCGAAAAAAGTTTCTTCCTTATTAACTATTATTTTCTTTATATGAATATAGAGTGTTTGTTTTATTGGTATTTTTGGTAGTTTAAGTAAATTTTTTAAAACTATTGAAAAAGAACAAAATATTGATTATCTTCTCAAATTTGGTCTCGGAAGTTGAAAGAAATCATTAATTTAATAGATAGTAACCAAAACTTTGTCATTACCAGTCATGTAAATCCGGACGGTGACTCGATCGGGAGTGAAATAGCATTATATTATTTTCTTAAAAATCTTCAAAAAACTGCTAAAATAATCAATTATTCAGCTACACCTCAAAATTACCTTTTTTTAGACAAAAACGGCATAATAGAAATTTATGATGAAAATAAACATAATCAGGTATTACAAAATTCAGATGTTATATTTATATTAGACACCAATGAATACTCACGGCTTCGTACAATGGCAGAGGCGATCAAGAAAAGCCAGGCAAAGAAAGTATGTATAGATCATCACCTTGGAGATAATATCAATACTTTCGATTATTACAAGATTGACACAGCATCTCCAGCAACAGGGGAAGTTTTGTATGCATTATTCACGTACAATGGAGATAATACCATTACTCCCGAAATTGCTGTTCCTCTTTATACTGCTATCTTGACGGACACAGGTTCTTTCAGATTTCCAAGGACCGATCCGGAAACACACCGGATAACGGCCCAGCTTCTGGAAAAAGGTGCGAACCCTGTCGAAATCTATAAAGAGGTTTATGAAAAATCGAATATAGGAAGACTCAAGCTTTTATCCCGTTTTCTAAATAACATCAGGCTTGCTTATGAAGATAGAGTTATATATGCCTCTATAACACTTAAAGATTTTGAAGAGACAGGTACTAATGTTTTCGATACTGAAGGGTTTAGCCATCATATGTTAAGCCTTGATACGGCGCAGATAGGAATAATATTTACAGAAACAATGAAAGGCATTAAGATCAGTTTCAGGTCAAAGGGCAGCGTTAATGTAAATGATTTTGCGAGGGAATTCGGCGGAGGCGGACATCAAAATGCAGCTGGTGCATTTATCGTAAACGGCAAAATGGAAACACTAATAGACGAAGTGATCCTTAAAGCAAAGAATTTTATTAAATAACTAATAATCAAATTATACTTTGTACATATATGAAAATTAAATTCGAGATCAAGAAAATTAAGGATATTAGGGCCGATGCAGTAGCATCGTTTGCATTTGAGGATCTGCTGGAAACCAAACTGCACTGGCTGAACACTCTGTTCAAAGGTAATCTGGAAGTAATGATAGAATCGGGAGACTTTAAAGGTGCTTCTAACGAGACCACAATTTCTTACGTCAATGGAGATATTAAAACAAAAAGGATGTTGATCGGAGGTCTCGGAAAGAGCAAAGAGATTACGCTGGAGAAACTAAGAAATTCCTATGCCATCGCTGCGAAAAAATTTAATGGCTTGAAACTGACCGCAGTGGGTTTCGAATTGCCGGACCTAACTTTGCTCAAATCTACTCTCAATAATTCGATCTATGATATAGTTCAAGCGATCAGTGAAGGAGTTTTTCTTTCACAGTACAGTTCTAAAAAATATGCAGAACAGGATACTTTTGTTGCATTCGAAGATATTATATTTTTTACAGATTCACCGAAATTCGCTCGGGAAATAAGCGAAGCACTGAAGAACTCGAAGATCATCTGCGATGCAGTTCTGCTGGCAAGGGATCTCGGGATAGAACCTTCTAATCATCTAACACCTGCCAAATTTGCAGAACTGGTAAAAAAATCTTCAACAAAATCCAACTACAACGTTACAATATTCGACGAAAAGAAGATAAGACAAATTAATATGGGATGCGTGATCGGCGTGTCTCAGGGGAGTGCGAACCCTCCTCGATTTTTGATCCTCCAGTATTTCGGAAATTCAAAATCGGAAAAACCTGTGGTCCTTGTGGGTAAAGGAGTCACGTTCGATGCCGGCGGAATATCACTGAAACCAGCACTCGGAATGGAAATGATGAAATCAGATATGTGCGGGGCTGCAGCAGTGGTCGGGGCGTTCGAAGCCGTATCCAGGCTCAGGATGAAGATAAACATCATCGGATTGATACCGCTGGTTGAAAATCTGCCAAGCGGGACCGCAATGAAACCGGGAGACGTTATTCTGTCTTTCTCGGGAAAATCGATAGAAGTAGCGAATACAGATGCAGAAGGAAGATTAATCTTAGCCGATGCACTCGAATACGCCGCTAATTACAAGCCTAAAGCCGTGATTGATATCGCCACGCTGACCGGTGCTGCTGTAGTTACTTTCGGACATCTGCTCGCCGGCATCATGGGAACAGACCATACTCTCATAAAAAAGATATTCAATGCAGGTGAAAAGACCGGTGAACGGGTCTGGGAACTTCCGTTATATGACGAGTATGATAAATTAATGAACAGCGATATAGCGGATATCAAGAACATCGGACCGTCCAGGCAGGCAGGAACGATCCTGGGAGGTATATTCCTGAAAAAATTTGCGGGAAGTAAATATCCCTGGGCACACATTGATATCGCCGGCACAGCTTTTGACAACCCGGAGCCGACAGAGTACAGCACGAAGCAGGCAACCGGATATGGAGTAAGACTGTTCGTAGAGCTGCTAAAAAATTTTCACAGCAACTGAACAGGAAGAATTTTATAAAATAATATATAGGGTTAGCGCTGAGAAAGATTGAATCACCCCGCCTTATACTGTGGGTCTTAGCACTGATTAATTTTTTTAATTACTTTGACCGCCAGGTTATTTTCCCGTTATTTGCATTTCTGAAAACGGATTATCAGCTCACAGACTTTGAGCTAGGTCTGCTCGGTACGGTCTTTATGGTCATACATTCCGTAACCTCGGTACCGCTCGGCATCCTGGCCGACAGATGGATAAGAAAAAATATCATCTCGCTTGGAGTCCTGCTGTGGTCGGTTGCCACTTTTTTTTCCGGGCTGGTCCGGAACTATCACCAGCTTTTGATAGCAAGAAGCATCGTTGGCATAGGTGAGGCTGCTTATGCCCCTTCAGCCACCTCCCTTCTCTCGGATCAATTTCCGGAAGAAGAACGTGCCGGTGTCATATCGAAATTCAATCTCGGCATGTTTGCCGGCGGTACGCTCGGTATGATGCTCGCCGGTGTGCTCGGAACATACTTCGGATGGAGGATCTGTTTTTTCATAGTCGGGTTGCCCGGGTTCATTCTGGCTTTATTGAGCTGGACAATATCCGAAAAAAAACAACCTCATCATCTTGATATCCACATAGAAAGGGAATCTATCCATTCTATTTTCAAATCATTACCATACATCATGATACTGACCGGAGGGGTGTTACTTACATTCACATCCGGTTCCATTATCAGCTGGATTACCATCTTTATGGTCAGGTATCACAATTTTACTGTTTCAGAAGCTTCGCTTTCATTAGGTTCAATAGTTCTCGTCGCAGGGCTGGCAGGAATATACTTCGGCGGCTTCCTTGCAGATAAATTTTACAGAAGAGGGATCCCGAGATCGTTTGTCATCGGCATCGGATTTTTGGCAGCTACCCCCCTGCTTCTGATAATAATCAATGTGGAATCTTCATGGGCGCTCATCGCTTCGCTTATTGCCGGAACATTTTTTATGGCATGGTATTATGGTCCCGTGGTTGCACTGATACAGGATATAGTCCCTTCCCATCTTAAGGCAACGGCGTATGCGTACTATCTCTTTTTTGTTCATCTGCTGGGTGATACCTTATCTCCTTCGATAATCGGTAAAATTTCCGATGTCAGCAGTCTGAAGACAGCATTTTATCTGCCTATTATTACAAATTTACTTGGTGCACTTTGTTTTTTGATCACTACGAGGATAATAAAAAACAACAAAGAACAGTTTCAGGCAAAATGATCTTCAAAATGCTCTATTATATCAATTTGTTAAAGAATATTTGCCTATTATTTATAGAAAAAACTTCTTAACCTGCAAAATAGTTTTAAATATTGGGTTTTCCGAATTTGGTGAATATGAAACATTTTAGAGTATTTAAGCTTAAAATAATATATTAAATATAAGATTTTGGACGAAAATACTAACAATACTGAAGATTCACAGGAAAATATATTAAATAATCCTATTGCTCCAAAAAAGCTCAGATGCATCAATATTGACTGCGTATTCAACAGTTCTAATGAACCCGAACAGCCGCGTAATACCTGCAATCACCCAAATCTGAAGGTTGAAAGCAGGTTTGCAGATATTACCATTGCTATCTGTTCGGAATTCCGCTCAAAGAAAGATTACGAGTTCATACCCCCTGCAAGCCTGGTTGAGCTGAAAACGAACACTAAGATAAAGATAGAAGGCGAACCCGAGCCTACTTTCACCCATATCGAGAAAGTAACCACCAAAGAACTGGAAGAGGGTGTAAAAGGGAAGAGAAAAAAACCGGAACCTGTCATTGAGCCCGTAGTACAAAAACCTGAAATTCCGCCCAAAGTAGAATACGAGACACCGACAGTCATCAGTGCAGATGAAGGAAAACCTTTACCAGTACCGCTATTTTCGGGAAAAGAAATAAGGCACACGGAGCTCCAGCAGCTTAAGAAATTATACCAGCCGTATCTAAGAAAAGGGCTTGTATTCTCCATCATCATACATATAGCAGTTATATTCTTCCTGTATTCCATTCTGGTTGAGAAAAATGATAAAGTCAATATACCGCAGCAGCAAAGGATAGTGGTAGTAGAAGATATCGAACAGCCGAAGTTTGACCCACCCGACGTAGATAAACAGAAAGAGATTGAAAGAAAAGAAAAAGAGATTTCTGCAAATAATGTGATGCCTGATATAAAGCCTAAGAATATTATTCCTAAAATAAAACGCCCGAAGAAAGAAACACCGCTTGATACAACCAGCATCAGCCTGAATAACAAAGTTACCGATTCCTTGAAAGCGGTGACAGATTCGCTGCTGCTTGCTATGGGAAAAGGCGATACCAACCGCTTGATGCTTCCTGATTCTCTGAAGAACTTTATGCCTGATAATGAGATCGGACTCCGGTTGTGGTATCCGAGGAACTGGAAGCTTACCGATAACAGAAGCGTTAACCTGAAGCTCGAAGAATTTAAGGGCGTGATCATAAACACCGATTCGGCGAGCGAGGACCCGGGAGCAGTCTCCATATTCATACAGATAGACGACCCTAAATACAGCTCATACAACAAGACCACGTTTAAAAATATTTTTGCCATGGACGATTCTCTTTCGACAGCTTACTCGACCGATCCGCTGCTTACCGGTGCGAAGAGGATCAGCTATAAGTTCTTCATATTCACAGACCCGACCGGAAAAAATAATATCTACGTAAATACTGAAACTAAAAAAGATCTTTTCGAGAAATACAGAAAATACATCGAAGCCATAGTACGCTCGGTTAAGATAGTGCCTAAAACACCGAGCGGCGAAACGAAAATGTAAAGTTACTGAACCCCCCTTAATCCCCCCTTTCGTAAAGGGGGGATACATTAGAACGTATGTAAATGACTCTCACTGATCATCATATTAAACAACAAATCCGGAAAAAAGCTAAAGAGCTTGGCTTTCTTAAAACAGGCTTCGCAAAATCTGAAGTCCTAGATAAAGAACCCGACCAACTCTCCCGTTGGCTAGTAAAGGGATACGATGCCGATATGAGCTGGATAAAAAATTCCTTCAATAAAAGAAAGAACATTTCGCTTGTACTAGAAAACGCAAAAACCGTCATCTCCCTTGCCTATTACTATGACACACCTTTCAAACATGACGAACATTTACCGAAAATATCGCGTTATGCATGGGGCAAGGACTACCATAAGCTGATAAAATCGAAGCTCAAAGTCCTATCTGAATACATCGAGAACCTATTTCAAAGAATGGAACCGGAAAAGATTGCCACAAAGTACTATGTCGATGACGGTCCCGTAATGGACAAAGCCTGGGCTGTCAGAGCAGGTATCGGGTGGATGGGAAAACACACAAACATCATAGACCCGCATTACGGATCATGGCTGTTTATATCTGAGATAATAACAAACATCGAGTTTGACACTTACGATGAACCTCACCCGGACCTGTGTGGAAGCTGCAGGATCTGCATAGATGCTTGTCCCACAGGAGCCATAGTTGATGAATATCTGCTCGATGCGAATCTCTGTATATCTTACCAGACCATCGAGAACAGGAAAGAGATACCGGAGCACATCGACCTAGCTGGATGGATATTCGGCTGTGATATTTGCCAGGATGTTTGTCCGTTCAATCCAACTGAGACCGATCTTATAAAATTCGATAGCAGCTTCTCTCCTGACCTGCATGTTTTCAATAAATCCACTGAGGAGCTTGAGAAAATAGACGAGCAGAAATTCAACGAACTCTTTTCAGACTCACCTGTTAAAAGAACTAAGTATTCAGGTTGGAAGAGGAATCTGGAGAGGGTAAAGCAGTAGCTGCGGGAATGACACCTCCTTTCAGTTGACTCTTATCCCATAATTCCATAAATTTATTGTTTAAATTCTATCATTGCATAAGCCGGCATACATAAAATTGCTCGAATCGGGCGAACTCAAGAAGCGGACGGATGAGGCGGAACGAATACTGCGTTCATGCGATTGCTGTCCCCACGACTGCAAATCTGATAGGACAAAGAACGAATACGGTATCTGTGCAAGCGGATATATGCCTATAGTCTCATCATATACTTCTCATTTCGGAGAAGAACCAGTGCTCTCCGGTCCACGAGGTGCAGGGAATATCTTTTTCGGTAACTGCAATCTCAAATGCGTCTATTGCCAGAACCATGAGATAAGCCAGAACTGGAAATCCGAGATACAAAATGAGGTGTCCGTTCAACGTCTTTCCGATATTATGTTCGAACTTCAGGAATGCGGATGCCACAATATCGGGCTGGTCTCACCGTCGCATTTCAGTCCCCAGATATTACAAGCGGTGTATCTCGCCTCAAAGAAAGGACTTCATCTTCCCATAATATATAATACCAACGCTTATGATTCCGTAGAAATGCTGAAGCTTTATGATGGTGTTGCTGAGATTTACCTGCCAGACATCAAATATGGAAATAATGATTATGGTCATTCTTATTCGAAGATCAGAAATTATTTTGACCATGCAAAACGAGCTTTAAAAGAGATGTTCAGGCAGGTCGGTGATGAGCTAATTTATGACAATGATGTAATAATAAAAGGGCTCATCATACGCCACCTTGTTCTTCCGAACAATCTTGCCGAGAGCGAAGAGGTTTTCAAGTTCATCTCCAGAGAGCTTGGTACCAATGTTTACATTTCATTGATGTCTCAATATCATCCCGTTCACAAGGCGAAAAAATATGAGCTTCTTAACCGCAGGATACGTGAAAGCGAGTATGAAAGAGCACTGGATCTGATGCACAAATATGGGTTATATAACGGGTGGATTCAGGATATGGATAGTTACGAACATTATCTGCCGGAATTCAATAAGGATAGAGCAAATCCGTTTGGGAATTAAACTTCCTTATCTGAACCCCTCGCCGACGAGTCGGGTACTCCCCTTTCGCAAATGGGAGACGAAATTAGTCCAGCAATATCTTCCTCAACTCGTTCCAGTCGTTAGCTCTATAATCTGCAGCGGTAGGTGCTTCTTCTCTTTCATACGCACCCTTAAATAAGATCGTTTTCATCCCGAAATTCTTCGCGCCTTGTATATCAGTGTATTCATTATCCCCTATATGCAGTGATTCGCCGGGTGCATTTCCGAAGAGCTTTACGGTACAGCCAAAAGCACGCGGGTCAGGTTTCGAGCATCCAATTTCATCCGAGAAAGTCAGGACCCTGAAATATTCCAGAATACCTTCAAGCTTGAGTAGCTGTTTCAGAACCCTGCCCGGAGTATAGGCAGTATCGGAGGTAATCCCAAGTTTATATTTTTTTGCAAGCTCGGGAATGGTCCCGCTTACGCCTTCAAAAAGTATCGGCGGATAATCGAGTATCACATCCTCATAATAACGCGAAACATCATTTATATCTTTTTCCGGAAGCTCCACGCCAAGCTGTTCACAGGATAAGATCAGAAGCTCCCTCGCATTTAAGGTTTTATGCTTATCTCTCCACATTTTTTCAAAATGATCCCAGCAGTACTGCATTGCCCCGGCGATATCCAGTTTGTGGTCATAACCGTTCTTTACAAGCACATCCTGAAAATATTTCACACGTGCTTCATTTCGGGAATACATTATGCTATGGTCAAAGAATAAAGTATTCCAGAGGTCAAAAGAGAGGGATTTTATCTTCATATACAAATTTACAAAAAAGAAAAACGTTAAAAAACGGCAAATTTCATTAGATATTGTATCACACTGTTTTTTCAATGTTTATAAAGCGGGTACACCCCCATTACTTAAGTAATCTTAAGTAATCAGGATGCTCAGAATCGCAATTTTTTAGGTGTTTAAGTAATGACTACTTAGTAATGCTAACCTCTACTTAAAATGCTTTCAGAACCCCTCCCTCCCGATAAATCGGGAGTACTCCCCTTTCGTAAAGGGGAGAAAAAATAATCCTTGTGTTTATTGTATTTAGTAATATTTCAAAGAACGAATATATACAACCTGAACTATACAGCTTCTCATAAATCTAAATAACTTATTTGCAAAAGTCAATATGGGGACGTATTTTTACACTGAAATGTTCAGTTTTACGAATAGAATCGAAAGGGTAAAAATTTATACCACAAATTTCAAGAATTCGCACGAATGAAATGAGGAGTTTTGCTACATAAAGCATATTTAGCCCAAAATACATGAAGGAATTTCTCCACACATACGGATTTATTAATTTCTTATAGGTTTGAATGTTTAAAAAAAGATTATAAATTTGCTGTAATTTATTAATTAATATGATCATGGATAACATACATAGTCCCGTTTTAAGATTTCTTTTAGAGAACCCGTGGGTATTTATAATATTTGGTGTTCTTGTTCTTCTGGAGGTAATACTGAAATATATCAGCCTCTGGAGATCAGCCAGGAATGACCAGCTTGCATGGTTTATTATTCTCTGTATTTTCAATACTCTCGGGATCTTACCTTTGATATATCTTATTTGGTTCAGTAAGAAACCTGTCACAGGTACATCAGCATAATATTCAATAATTACTAAATGACAGAAAACTTGAAGAACTCACCTGTCACATTCCTGGTTATAGGTGCGGGTGACAGGGGTATTACATATTCCAGGTACAGCAAAACACATCAAAATGAAATGAAAGTTATCGGTGCTGCCGAACCGAACGATAAAAGAAGAAAATTATTTTCAGATAAATTTTCACTTTGAACAAATATCATTATGATGACAGAAATACCACACGAAGAGAAACATTTTACTGCAAGTGATGTTGTTAGGGATATTGTAATCGGGATGTCGGACGGGTTAACGGTGCCGTTCGCCCTGGCTGCGGGTTTATCCGGAGCAGTTGCGAATACGAATATTATAGTTATCGCAGGATTAGCGGAGATAACCGCAGGTTCGATAGCAATGGGTCTAGGTGGTTACCTCGCAGCTAAAAGCGATTCGGAACATTATTACAGTGAGAAGAAACGCGAAGAAACTGAAGTAGAGGAAGTCCCTGAGATAGAGGCGAAAGAAGTTTCGGATATTTTAACCACATACGGTTTGACGGAGAAAGAAAGCGAACCGGTAGTAAACGCGATGAGAAAAAAACCTGCAGCCTGGGTGGATTTCATGATGAGGTTCGAACTGGGATTGGAGAAACCGGACCCGAAGCGTGCACGCAACAGCGCAATGACGATAGCTGCTTCATACATTGTAGGAGGATTCATACCGCTTTCACCATACATGATCGTTCATACAGCAGGGTCAGCATTGATATTTTCTATAATAGTAACACTCCTTGCACTGGGAATATTCGGGTTCATTAAAGGGAAATTTATAGGAATGGTTCCGTTCAAGAATGCTGTACAGACGATTGTTACCGGAGGGCTTGCTGCGGGAGCAGCGTTCTTGATTGCTAAACTCATTTCGTAAAAACCCTTTTATTATTACAAATATTCTTGCTTTCTTTTGCTTGCCCAAAAGAAAGCAACAAAGAAAAAGGCACCCTCGTGGAACTGCCGGCTCGGCATCAGGGCAAGCTAAAAATTCGAAACTCGCCCACCTGCGGTGGCTCAAACAGTCGAATTTTTTTAAACGCTTCCCCCTGATACCTCGCTTCATCGTCAGTTCCACGAATGGGAATTAAATACAAGTTCGTTAAGATTGCATCATCAAATTTTGTTTTGATAAAATGGAATTAATAATTTAATTTATTAGTCATTCACAGCTCTAATAAAAAAAAATAATTTTAACAATATGATAAATAAAAACAGCTTTGCCGAAACAATCGACAATCTTAATGAAGCATTTTTCTTCAATAAAAAAATAGCGGAAAAAGATAAGGTTGAATCAGCTAAATGGATAGCAGGAAGGCAGGGTTTGCCGGGAGCTTACAGGGGGATGTTCGCTCCAACCAGGGCCGATTTCGAGAAAGGCATTAGGGTATTCACAGGAGAACGGATAACATCAAATGCTGCCATCAGGCACATACTTAGCGAAGAAGCATCGAGAGTCTTGCTGATGATGAAAGTAAAGAATGCTGACGTTAAAAAAGCATACGAACTATCCAAACAATCGCTGTTGAATGCACTTTTGGAAGGTTATCCGCCGGGCAAGGAAGCGGGATTCTATTGCTGCGGGAAATGCTCGGCAGCATTGTGGAGGCATTTTACGGCTGGAGGATTTGACAATGCTGATGTCAGGCTGGCGAACGGTTTGCATTTTCTAAAAATGATGCGAACCGGAAACGGGAAGTGGAAGAGATTTCCTTTTTACTACACAATTCTTGCATTATACGATATCAATCTGCCCGAAGCAATTGACGAGTTACGTTATACCGCTCTTCTATGTGAAAGATCACTGAAATATCAGAACAGGGAGGATAAATACAGCCTTCGGAGAAAAGTTTTGCTCGAGAGGGTGCTGGAGAAGGTGTCGTGAGGGATTGTCCAAAAGACTTCTACAGTAATAATTGGACAAGGGAGCTTGCTCCCTTGTTCAAGCTGTTACGCATGTGTATGATATTTTAAAGTTTCCTATTTCGTAAATTATGTCAGAAATTACATTCTATATTTTTGTAATTCATATATATGACATTTTGTTAAAGATTGTTAAATCATTATTCTGAAGAAGTAGATAATTATTCAACTTAAATAAAAACCGCTCAATAATTTATGACTAAAAACTCTATAGACAAAACTCTAAATATTTCTTTTAGTTATTCTAGATGCTTTTTATGCAACTGCAAATTAAGAAGTAACAAATCGTATGAGCATGTTTTTCCTAAATGGATCCAGAAGGAATTTAATCTATGGAACGAAAAAATATTTCTATTAAATAATACTAATATAAATTACAACCAATTAATTATTCCTTGCTGTAAAAAATGTAATGCTGAATACCTTTCGAAAATTGAAAACATTATTAAATCCAGTTACAAAAAAGGCCACAAGACATTCTGCGAAGTAGATGAACTTAAAATATATCAATGGACTTCAAAAATATTTTATGGTTTATTATTCAAGGAATTATCATTACTCGTAGACAGGAAGAATCCCAAACTTGGTAAAATAATGACTTCCACTGAACTTAAGAACTATTCTACATTTATTTCATTCTTAAAATCAATTATTTACCCCTTTGAATTCGTAAACTTCAAACCTTGGTCAATCTTTTTTTTTAAACTTAGCTTTACCAATGACAAAAATTCATATTTCGATTATTCCGACGATTTGATAAGTCTTTGTTTTTCTATAAAATTGAAAAATATTGGAATTGTTATCTCATTCCAGGATAATGGTTCAGTAAGAGAGGGATTAGACTGGATTTACAGAAAATTACGTAAAAAGACATTAAGTCCATTACAGTTTGTCGAATTTTTTGCAGCTGTGATTTACAGCAGGAGACTATTAAATAGAACTCCGAAATATATTTCGATAATTGATAAAAAAAATAAAACTCAAGTACTTTCTCTCCCCTTGGGGGGTTTTTCAAGCAAACCTATTTTTGATGAGTGGGATAACAACTATTTTTCCAGAATATTTTATACATTTCTGGAAAGACATGGATATGACCGAAAAAATCTACCAAATGAACCCGGAAAGTTTTTGAGCTTTATCTTTGATGAGAATGGTAATGTAAAACCATAATTAAATAAGAAGCCACATTCAGTTTTTAAAACACGTTAAGGAGCGTTCCCTTTAATATCTGAAGCGAAAAGATAAATACAGTAAAAGGAGGAAAGTACTGATGGAGAGGATGCTTGAAAAAATATCTTAATAAATGAGAAAATATAACAATAAGCTACACATTAGTGTATTCAATTACGAGAGAGATTTCGAAGATGTTTATAAATTAAACCGGATAATATGTCCCGATGAAAGTAAAACGTATTTCAGGAAAGAGATGCAAAATTTTAAGGGTAAGGTATTTGTGGGCGAAATTGACGGTAAAGTAATTGGATTCGTTTCTCAGGGATACCCGTATTTCAATAAAGTCGCAATGACATTTGGAATCTGTGTAGATGAGAAATACCAGAACAGAGGTTATGGTACATTGCTTTTAAAACATTCCATCAAATTCGCAGGAAAGATTGGATTGCGGTTCCTGACCATCCGGACCGCTTTATGGAACTACAGAGGAATAAAATTTTACAACAAATTGGGTTTCAAATCAGTAAACATCTTTCCGGATTACTACGGGGATGGGAACGATATGGTATGGCTGGAGAAAGACCTTAGAACCAGAAAATTCAAAAATATAAACTGAATACCCTTATGCAGGAAGACAGAACCATCTTAACACCCATGGATGAAAATGACCTTATCAGATGCAGGGAGATAGCGGCTACAAGCGCTGCCAATGATCTGATGCAGATAGAAAAAAATCTTATGAAGAATGTGTTGGAATAACCAATGATTACTGGAAAAAAAGACTTCATAAGGGTGTTCACACGAAGGATCATTACCTGCTGAATATTATGGATTCTGCCACAAATACGAACGTCGGATTTATATGGGGAAGCGTACTCGACGAAGGTGTTCACCAAACATTCTGCATAAATCACATCATGGTTTTTGATGAATTCCAGAATAAAGGGTACGGCAAAGCATCGTTAAGCGAACTGGATAAATTTGCAGAATCGAAGGGTTGTGACGGTTTATGGCTGAGTGTATGGGTTAAAAACAGCACTGCAAAATCTCTCTATGAAAAGATGGGATTCGAGGGAACGTATCTGTGGATGCAGAAGAAGCTCAAAGTTGAGAAGAAGGGGTGAGTCTATAAGCTTGCTCTCTTGGTATTCATAGAAATATCTGAACAAGGGAGCTTGCTCCCTTGGTAATAACAGTAATATCCGAACAAGGGAGCTTGTTCCCTTGGTAACAATAGTAATATCCGAACAAGGGAGCTTGTTCCCTTGGTAACAATAGACAAGGGGGCAAGCCCCCTTGTTCAAAATAAATTTTTATTTATTAATGAAAAAAGAACTAAAGGTATATCACATTACATGGGTCACACATAATAGTAGAGTAAGTGAACGTATGATAAAATATAATGTAAAGAGAGGTCCTGCGAAATATTTTGATAGCGAAGAAGAAATCGAAATTACTAGGTATATATCTGAAATAGTGAAGTCAGACAAACTAAGAGTACTTAATTATAATATTTGTGGTGACCATATACATCTCATAATAGTTTGTGAGGAAATTGCAAGAGATAGTATAGTTAGAAAATTAAAATCTGAAACTGCAAGAAAGTTTAATATAGCACATGGATATACCATCTCAGAAATTGATACTAGACAAGGGGGCAAGCCCCCTTGTTCAAATAGAAATCGAGGTGATTCACAAACACAGCTTTGGGCACAAAAGTTTAATTGTTCGTATATAGAAACTGAAGAGAAACTTATTAAAGCATTTGAATATGTAAAAAACAACAGAAATAAACATGGGTTACCTGATAACCCTAATTTGAGTGCTATAATTGACAAAATGCTCACGGATTATGACAAAGCTTTCGAACAAAACTAAGATATCAAAACTGAACAAGGGAGTTTGCTCCCTTGGTAATAACAAACAAGGGGGCAAGCCCCCTTGTTCAAATATCGATTAACCGGATCCCTGACTAATAATTTTAATCCTCTATCCTCAGCTTCAGTTCTTCGCTGGAGCCGCGGACTTCGGGGTAATACATAAGCGAACCGGTTGCAGGTATCACGTTATACACACCGGGGATCTGCGCATGCAGGATGTACGAGAATTCATAAGTATCGCCCCATAGATAGGTGGCGAAGAATGTTACCCGGTTATCCCTGATGTCTTTATCTGCATACCACCAGCGCCACCAGTAGTAATCCCATCCGTTGTAATCTTTCTCGTCTTCTATCTTGTATGCCCAGTCTTCTTTCACAACCTCGCATCCTGCCGGTATCGGGTCTTCAAGCATGAAATATTGAAGATCATTATCTTTCGCACTGACCCTCACTTTCACCAATATATCGTCCCCTGATTTTACACTGCCGTCGAAATACCTTTTCCTGTATAATATCTCGCTTTCATTATACTTAGTATATTTCTCGAGCTTGAAGTATTCTTTTTCGACCCTGAAGCCTTCTTCACGGGGATGGATAAGTTCTTCGTTCGTATAATAGCTAAGGTCTGAAGAAAGATAAAACTTTCCGGCTCCGTTCTTCTCAATCTTAACATCGTTCACTCCCTGTTTTAATTTGATTCCGTCAATAACAATACTGCTGTCTTTCTTGAATACATCATCGCGTGTCATCTGTTTATCCATTATAAGCTCATTATTCAGGTAGACTTTTACGCTGTAATCGGGTTCAAGCTCTTTAGAAGTCTTCAGGTAATCGACCATTGCATATACGATGAAAGCAGTCTGCTGTGTATTATACCATCCGCCGCCGTGACGCTGTACCATCAGCCACCTTATGGCTTTATTCAATATTTCGGGATTCTGTGAAACATAGCTCTGCTGGTTGACAAGGGCTTTAACAGCCATTGCAGTAGTCTGTACCTTATCCTCCTGCCAGCTGTAATGCCACGCTTCACCGCCCCAGAAAGCGCCGCTTTCCCCTGCCGCCTGTACGTTATGGATCAGCATATCATTATATTTCTTTGCGGTTGCATCATCACCTATGTTGGTTGCAGTCATAGAAATCAGCCCGATAGCATAGTCGTTCAGCTTTTCACCGCTCAGGATCTTGAACTGTTCATCATAAATTTTTTCATCCTTTTTATCCACATAAGATAATGAGTAGATCATATATGCCCTGGTAGTAGGATCGATATCCTTGCCGCTCAATTGTGACTTTAAGGATTTTATTCCATTGTTGAGCACGTCTTTCCGTACATCATATCCCGCTGATTGAGCCAGAGCCAATCCATAAATTACGTATGAGGTCATGAAAGGATGTGTCTGGTCATTTGTCCACCAGCCCCATCCGCCGTCAGAGTGCTGCATCGAGTACAATCTGTTGAAACCGCTCTCGACCATTTTGGGCAGATCTTTTTTGGTTGCTTCACTGATGGGTGCGTTCAGGTCATGGAAAGCACCTGCAACAACCACCGTCGGCAGGAAGCGGCTCATCGTTTGTTCCACGCATCCGTATGGATAACCGACAAGCTCATCCAATGCTGTAAGCATCGTTGAAGCGAGTGAAGGCGCCGCATTCAGTGTAAGCTTCGAACTGCGGAGATCGGTATATTCCGGTATCTTCACTTCATTGATATCGGTCCTCGTGTTATCGGATATATCCATGGCAAGATACTGGTTCAGTTTCAATCCGTGCGGCTGGAGCGGGACTTTCACTTCCACTGCATCGGATTCCTTATCGGTTAATGCGGTTGCGGTGAGCTTAGCAAAGCCGATCGGTTCGGTTACCTTTATCTTCCAATCGATGCGTTTCTCTTCATTCTTCGCCATAGTAAAGGTCATTTCTTTCTGGTCATTGAGTATCTCCAGGTTCTCTGCTTTGAGACTGAGCTTTGTTACTTTATCGGCATCCAGATAATTATGAACTATGGTGGAAATGGTCACTTCATCATTCTGCTGGAAGAAACGTGGGGTTTCCATACGAACGAGGAGGTCTTTTCTTGTGATGACCGTATTTGTAATCTGACCAACCTTTGTATCTTCAGTGATGACGCGGGCTGTCATTCTCCATGTGGTAAGATTATCGGGATACTGTACTTTGATATTCGCATAACCGCCGGCATCTGTCTCGACCGAAGGTGACCAATATATAGCATCTCTAAAATCGCTTCTTACTTCTGCTTCAACAAATGAGGGCCCTTCATCCTCTCCTTTGCCTTTTTTCATAACTTCTTTTTTATCCGTAACACCTTCTTCATCCTTTGCCATCACTTTGGGAGCTTCTAATGTTCTTCCTCCCCTGAGTTCTGCACTTTGTTCTACGGGCATTTCATTATTTTCTGACAGCCCGTCCATATAAAGTCCTTCCTGGTCTGCTCTCATATTTACGGTGAGAGTCTGTCCTTTTTTAACTTCAAGCTCTTTTTCGCTTTCTTTGGTCTTCTTCCCTTGCAGAATGCTTATCTTGTAGCTGCCTTCGGGAAGCTTGAACTCGAAGCTACCATCCTCTCCCGTAGTTCCGGCAACAAAATCTTCATCGATCACAATTGTAGCATATTGTATTCCGTTCCCGTTCTTATCCGTTACCCTTCCTTTGATAGTGCCGAGCTGGCTTTCGCTTACATTTCTAACATTAAATCTTTCATAGATAGTAATGAGACGGGAATACCCGTAATAAGTATATGAATTGCTGTAATGCGCAGAAACGTTATCGAACCTAGGTGAGTAGAAGAATTTTTTGATGTCTTTTGTATTATCGGCATGTATCGCATAAACACTCTCATCTACTACTCCGAGAGAGATCTCTGCGTTTGGAACGGGATTACCGTTATTATCCGTAACCCTGACCTGTACGGAACCTTCATCTTTCGGTTTATAAGTCTGCTTATCCGTAACTATCGCGACGCTGAGGAATTTAGTTTCCGGAATTACCATAACGGACTTGCTTCCGTTATAGAACGTACCGTTATTGACATAGGATACGCTGATATAAAAGTTCGGGCTGCAGTTAGCTTCAACCGGGAACTCAAAAAGCTTAGAAGTACCATCTATCTTTTCAACCCGGTATGAGAGTATATTGTCGTTCTGCGTTGTAATGAGAACGTTAGCCCCCGGAGTAGTAGTGATAATAAGAGCTTTGCAGGTTTCACCTGGTTTATATGAGTCTTTATCGGGAATAATTTGTACAGTACCCGCCTGGTTATACCACCACCACATATCCCCTGTGGATACATAGCAGTATGCCTCGGTGGTCACTTTTTTTCCCCTGCTGTCGAGCGAGCTTACTTCTATCTCATAATAACCCTCATCTTTGGCTTCAAATTCACCGTAACCTGTTCCGTCCTCACGGGTCCTGCCGGAAAAAGTCGTGACGAAGCTTTTCTGCTGTTTGTACTCGGGGTAACCTGTCCAGGTAAGGCGGTTGACCGTTCCATCAAAGCTTGCAGCAACAGGTTTATCTGCGAAATCACTTGAATGGACTTCGACTGTAACTTTTTCCCCGGGTTTATAAAGGTATTTATCGGCATTGGCTGTCAGATAAAACTGTGCGCGTGTTACGTAGACGGTTTTAGTTGAAGCTATTTGTCTGCGTGATTTATCGGTTACTTTAGCTTGTATGATATAAATGTAATCAGATTCGTATGTCCTGCTCTCATCATAATACCACCAGTAATTATATTTTGCTTTGAAATCCTCTTTTACCGAATAGCTGAAATCGAATCAAGTTTTTTTGTAAACATTATATTCTACCTGCGCCTCCTGTACCGGGCTTCCGAAGTAATAATCCGCCTGTACTATCCCTTTTATCTCATCACCATCTGTGTACTGGTCTTTATCTAAGGTAACATCAACCTTATATTCCGGCTTCTTGTATTCTTCGACCGTGAATGTTCCCGTATAAACCTGGTCTTCGGAGATAGTTGCATAGATATAGTATGTTCCGAGCGGAGCGTTATCAGGAATAGAATATTCACCATCGAAACTGCCGTTGGAATTAGTATTCACGACCTGCTTGAACACCTCGGCATATTTCGAATCCTTTATTGTTACCGTAATTTCTTTAGAACCAAAATTAATAAACTCCTCTCCGGAGGATTTTCTTATAGAACCCTTGAACATGACTTTGGCTAACGGTCTGTACACAGGCTGGTTAGTATAGATATAAGCATAATACATGTTGGCACCGTAGCCGAAATACAGATAGGGATCGGAAATAGCGATATCATCACCTTTCTTCCCTATTACTAAAGGGTAGGAGATATTATTTGCAGCTGCGAAATCCCTGTCAGATTCTTCGATCGTTTTATAGAACAGACCCCCCATAGTTCTTCCGATGCCAAGTTTTCTCGTACCCAGGAAGAAGCTGAGATCTACATCCGATACGGGTTCGCCTGTTTGTCTGTCGACGGTATAGGAGAGCATGCTATTGGCTGATGCTTCTGTTATCATTCCGATATCCGTCACGAAGAAACCTGCATATGCTACTTTATTCTTATATGTAGCACGTATTACAAATGCACCCTTTTGTTTAGGTTTGTAAGTAATAGTCTCGTAAGAATAATAATAATTATCATAACCTTCGGTTTTTAGGGTTTTATCAAACTCATCGACCATATCGCACAAGGTCAGCAGGTTTGTGCTGTCTTTGCTCAGGACATCTATCGTAAAAGTGGATGTTTGCCTTGAAAAGAATGCCTCCAGATCCCGTATCTTATATATCTTAAAATTAAATTCAGCCCTTTTTGGGATATTGTATGCATTTATTGTGATGCTCACATCCTGCTTAGAACCATAAAGGTTGTTTGTATAGATGCTGTAGCTTGCATTATTGTAGACCATCTCATTTTCGTTTTGCGCGAAGGTAAGACCGGGTACAAAAGAAAAACCGAACAGAATTAATAGGAAGCTTAGTGTAAAATACCTTTTTGCCATTTTTTGTCTCCTGGGTGAGTTTTTATAATTTAATATCTTTACAAATTTATATTGAAATTAATGAAAAATGTTCCAATTAATAATGGAAAATATTATAAATACGGAAGATATAAGAGGTTTTTATCTTTAAAATGTTCAGTTTAAACTCAATAAACCCAAATTCTTTACTGCTATTTAAGGATTAAATAATTAATTTTATTGTTTAATCATATTAATATTAATAAAACTAAATTATATGCCATTTTCACGATTTTACAACCAGATGCCCGACGGTACGATCAAGCAGTTAAATCCTTTTACGGGTACAGAAGTTTGGTCAGTCCCCGGGAGAAGGAATAAACCAATCACGAATGATGTACCTAAGACAGCAAAAAAAATAGAAAAACATACACCGGAGGATTATTGCAGTTTTTGTACATCGAGATATTTCGAAACGCCGCCCGAAAAGGCAAGATTGATCCTTGAAAACAGTCATTATAAAAAACTCGAATATATCAACGCTGAAGAATACTACGATACCTGCGCTGAATTCAGGCGGGTACCAAACCTTTTCGAAATCGTAACACTGGACTACTGGAAAAAGAACTATGACTTTAAGATCAATACCGGAAAGTTAGATTATAAAAACAAATATCTTTCTTCCAGAAAAGGTCTTGAACACGTACTCAAGGTCATTGATGCTAAGTTATCTCTTTCGGGCAGAACGGCTGAACAGCTCGGCAAAATGAGCATCGAAGAGAAGCTGAGCTTATCGGACAGCTTTTTTGGGGGCGGACACGAATTGATAATCGCAAAGGACCACTATTTAAAAAACGCCGAATGGGACGCCCAGCTTTTATCTTCAGGAGACCTCACGCCCGAGGAACATTACCAGTATCTGAAATTCACTGTCGAAACGAAAGAAGATATTTTTAAGAGCAACCGTTATGTAAGGTATATAAGCGTTTTCCAGAACTGGCTTCTGCCTGCAGGAGCTTCATTCGACCACCTTCACAAACAACTTGTAGCTCTTGACGAATGGGGTAATACAATTTCAGCCCAAACAGAAATGATACGGAAAGATCCGAACGTCTTCAATACATACGGAGCAAACCTCGCGGGAATGCTGAATCTTGTTGTAGCTGAAAACGACCATGCTATTGCATATGCCGGTATCGGCCACCGATACCCGACCCTGGAAGTATTTTCCAAATCCAACCATTCGCGTCCATCAACACATTCAGTGGAGGAAATAAAGGGTTTGAGCGATCTCCTGCATGCCTGCCATGCTGCGGCAGGTTCACAGATATCGTGCAACGAAGAGTGGTATTACACTCCCATCGATTCTATCTATAAGATGCCATGGCACATTCTGATCAAATGGAGGATGAATGTACCGGCAGGCTTTGAAGGAGGAACTAATATCTATATTAATCCCATATCACCCATCGACCTGCGGGATAAAGTTGTACCAAGACTCTATAAGCTCCGTGATGAGGGGCTGATTGCAAAGATCCGGATAGCGGAGGAATGCAATATCGTGCCGAATCCTCTGAAATATTATTTGCAATAATTGTTATCCTTAGCAAACATATCCGTACAGTTCGGTACGAAAAAGCTTTTCGAAGGGGTTTCATTTACAGTAAATCTGCATGACCGCATAGGTTTGGTGGGAGCCAATGGTACCGGAAAATCCACATTACTGAAGATAATGACCGGCAGCCTGGAACCGGATAGCGGCGAAATTTCAATCTCGAGACATACGACAGTCGATTATCTCCCCCAGGACGGAATAACTTATTCCGGAAATACGCTCTATGAAGAAGTATATTCCGGTCTTACCGACATAGCTCGCGTGAAAGATGAAATAGATGAGATAAACCGTGAGCTGGAAAACTTCACAGATAAAAACTCTTCCGATTATCTTGATCTTGTCGAAAACCTCGGAGAGCTGAATCACAGATTTGAAGACCTCGAAGGATTTAAGATTAGATCGAAAATAGAAAAAATTCTCTCGGGACTCGGTTTCACGACGGATGACTTCAACAGAACTACCGATGAATTTTCAGGAGGCTGGCAAATGAGAATAGCCCTAGCTAAGCTTCTTCTGAAAAACCCATCCATACTGCTCCTCGATGAACCAACGAACCATTTAGACCTGGTCACACTCCTCTGGCTTGAGGATTTTCTAAGATCGTATGATGGAGCCGTGATACTCGTATCGCATGACAGGACATTTCTTGATAATATTACATCGAAGACAATAGAGATATACACAGGCAAGGTAACTATTTACCCGGGCAATTATTCCTATTATTGGAAAGCCAAAGAAAAACGTAAAGAGCTTCTTGAAAAAAGATATCTGAACCAGCAGAATTATCTTAAACAGCAGGAGCGGTTTATCGAACGCTTCCGGTATAAAGCCACGAAGGCATCAGCAGTGCAGAGCAGGATAAAAATGCTAGAGAAGATCGAAAGGATCGAGCTCGAAGATGAAGAGCAGGCGATAAACTTTAATTTTCCACCGGCAACACACTCGGGCAAAAAAATAATTGAGCTGAAGAATATTACTAAACGATTCGGTGATAAACTAATTCTTAACAAGCTCGATCTTGAAATAGAGCGGGGTGATAAAATAGGTTTTGTGGGTATCAACGGAGCAGGAAAATCAACTCTTGCGAGAATAATGATCGGCAGCGAACCCTTCCAGGAAGGAGAAAGAAAGCAGGGTTATAAAGTAGAACTTGAATATTACTCACAGAACCAGGCTGATTCCCTGGAACCGAACCATACTGTCCATGAAACACTGGATGAGGTGGCTACAGGCGATATCAGGAAACAGCTCAGGAACATACTCGGCAGTTTTTTATTCAAAGGGGATGATGTTTTCAAGCAGGTCTCGGTCCTTTCAGGAGGGGAGAAATCGCGTCTCGCACTTGCGAGGATGCTGCTTAAACCTTCGAACTTCCTGATAATGGATGAACCTACGAACCACCTGGACATGAACTCTAAATATGTATTGATGAATGCTCTTAGCGAGTACCGGGGAACAATGCTGATAATATCACATGACAGGGAATTCCTGGACGGAATAGTAAATAAGATAATAGAAATTCAGGATAAGAAGATAAAGACCTACACGGGCAACTGCTCGGAATACATTATAAAAAAAAATGAAGAAGAATCGATGGAACAAGACCATCCATCATTGCAAAAAAGAATTGATGTAAAACAGGAAATTTTAGAAAACAAACCACACAAAACAAAAGAGCAAAAAAGAGAGGAAGCCGAACTCCGCAATAAAATCTACAAAATATCGAAACCATACATAGATAAGATAAAGCATGTGGAAGATGAAATTAAATTGCACGAAAATACGTTAAAATACCTGGAGAAAGAGATGACCTCCGATACATTTTACAAAGATAGTGAGAAGGTTATTAATGCTACTAAGGAATTGAAGGAACTTAAAGCCAAACTTGAGGGTCTCTATCATCAATGGATGGAATACAACAGTATACTCATTAACATCGAATCAGAACTTACAAATCACAAAGAATATAAAAGTCACAATTAATAGATATCTAATGCAAATAGGTGAATATAAAATACATT
>JBEKSX010000032.1:0-28216 GCA_049516635.1 Ignavibacteria bacterium
TTAACTATCGCATAATCCGTCGGTATTACGGATGAATCAACGGTTTTGGTTCTGTATATCCTGTATCTTTTTACACTTCCCCCTCTGAGCATATCCGGTTCCTGGTTATGCTTCCACGTTAGCTTTGGGTACGATATATTGTTAACACAAATCGTAAGCTGCACCTGCAGACCCATTGGTTTTGATGGAGGGGTAAGAGCCAGAATAGTGCTTTCAGTAAATCCACCCTGCCCCGCTTTATATATCTTCAACTTGGCGGTATTTGTACCGGCATCGAGTGAATCGTACCAGATAAATATACCTGAATAATTATTATTCCAATCCTTAGTGGAAGGACTCGAATAAGGGGAAAAAATTTCATTGTATCCTATGTTCCACGGGTCCCACCTGTCACCAAGCTGGTCCCTCGATGTCCAGATTTCATTGTGATTGGTATACATCCTGTCCGTACCGTCTGTATTAAGGTCTGAATTCTTTCTACCGATGTTGAACCATGAATAAGCGCTTTTCCCGTCAGCAGACTGCAGATTTCCTTTAGACCTATCGTTATCATAGCTGATGCCTGTCCTTACATAATATTCTACCAGCTGTTCATTGCTCCAGTCCGGATGCTGATACCCCTGCTGTGTCCATGAATAGAGTCCATCCGCACATTCCTGATCTATATCGGTAGGATATGTATATCCTCCGGGTGTATGATAAATGTAAATTCCCTTACCATACTCGGGATTAATGTTACGGTAAGGACTTCCGTGTGCAGTATCACCCCACATAATCTTATCATAGAGCGAAACTTTTCTGCGGTTCGCTATAAGGAAAAACTCATCTGTCCCGTTAACAGGAACCTGCAGAACCTGACCGTTTATGTTATTATCTCTAGAAGAAAAATCACCGAGCTGATAGTTGGGGTTGTTATAATTGACCGCAATGGGCTGCATATATCCCATTTTAATTGTTTCCCACGGACTTAATTCTTCATCAACTCCGTATGGGGCACCACTCCCGCTCATCTTCCCGTAGTTCATGTGGCTGCACCCGAAAAGATAATGTCCGTGCTCGTGCTCCGAGAAGCTCACCATTCCGGTTCTATCCAGAGGCGAGTATGATGCGTAATTGTTTTCCCCCTCGGTACCCATGTAACCGGGTGTCAATGTTATGCCCGAAGCCATCTGGCTTGTTGTTCCCCCGTTAATATAAATATGATGAAGTGTATCTATCAGGAAATTATCACCCTGCGTTTCACTGTAATCGAGCGATGCGTTCCCTCCCGAAGGCAAACCGAGCAGAGGTGCATGGGTTCTGTGGACTTTATATATCATATCCACATAACCGTCGGGCTGATAAGCGAAATAATAACCCGAGGCATCATTAACAACCTTCCACCTGTCAAATTCACGCCAGTCGATAGTGCCTAGTGCACAGAGTTTCCTGTAAATCTCGTCGTTTATTCTGTGAATACCGCCGATATTCTGATAATACTGATAATCGTGGTCAAGTATTATTGAATATGGTTTGCCAACCACATGAAAATGTCCGCGCGATTGTTCCATCCAGAAATCGCTCACTAATTCAGTAGACTCTGAATACGTGTCCCACCAATCACCGTTCATAGGAGTTTTTTTGGATTGTGAAATTATTGTATTCAGATATGTTGGCGGACTGCCTGCAGGCCAACAATCAGTATTAGGGTAAGGTTCATCTGCAAACTGAACGAAAACAATTAGAATCGGGAAGTATGCATCTGAAGGAACTCCGTTATAATCCGTTCTTTCAGGTTTTAAATAACCGCCAAAAGTCGGTGTAATAAGAATGTTGTGTTGATTATTCCCGTTAACCTGGCAAGTATATATATGTGGATTCGGAACCTGAGAATACGAATAGTTCGAAATGAATAAGAGAAATTCAATTAGAAACAGAACGAACTTCAATAATCTAGAATGCAAAACAGTATTATGTTAATTCCGTAAAAGCATTATAATATTTATTAATCAAGTATTATGCCAAGTTCATGAAATAATATATTTCATAGAAATTTTTATAAATGCAGAAAAAACAGTAATTATTATGAATATTACACGTATTAAGTTACCTTGTATTATTAGCTGGAACAGGTTATTGTAGAATCTTTGGACATTATTGAGTAAAAAACGGTAAAGAATTAACTGAGATTAAGTTATAGTACTGATTTCACATATTTTATGTGAGCTGATACTAAAATAAATGTGTATAATAAATAATTGCAGGAATTCCGATTAGCTTAACCTTAAATAAAAAGGTCAGGACCGGAGTTTCATGCCCACAGAACAAGGTGTTTCACCTCCACCTGAAGCAAGGATAAACAGTAATTAAGGATTATTTAGTTCTTTGAGGACCCCGATACCTGACCAAATAAATAATTAACTTCTATCTTCTTATGCAGCGTTCGTTTCAGCTATTTCAGGTACGTTTGCAGGTTCTGTATGAACGTTCTCGTTCATAGAACACCTGCCGTTGAACATACTCCCGAGCTCTGTGATCAAATGGGTCACGCTGATATCGCCGTTGATCGCAGATCCTTTTTTCAGTTCAAGTTTCTGTGCTTCGATATTTCCGTCAACAATGCCGTAAATAGCCACTTCGGAAGCGCAAATATTTCCGATAACCCTTCCCTGTATGCCGATAATTATACCGCTTTCACCCGTTAGATCACCTTTCACAGTGCCGTCTATTCGTGTAAACGTAGGAATATAAAAATTACCTTCGACTTTACAGCCTTCACCTATTAACGTCTTTATATCTTTTGATGTGCTCTTGTTTATCACAGGAGCTTCCATATCTTTTGTTTTTTCTTTGCCGCCAAACATGCAGCACCTCCCTTAGTATATTTTTAAAAATGGATACGGGTCTATGTCGATCCCGTCTTTTCTGATTTCATAATGAACATGAGGACCCGTAGATCTTCCTGTTGAGCCTAGATATCCTATTACATCACCGGCTTTGACCTTTTCACCGCAGTTCACATTGACACCCGAAAGATGCCCATATAGGGTTGAGAGTCCATGATCGTGATCGATGACAACTGCCAGTCCATATCCTGCATACCAGTCGCTTTTTACAACAATTCCATCTGCTGTGGCATATACCTTATCGCCCACTGCGCCTTTAAAATCCACACCCGGATGAAATTCACCGCTGCTGCCTCCGAAAGGATTAAAACGATAACCGTATCCTGAGCTGATCTCACCGTTATACGGATAGCCTAGAGGCAGTTTTTCGAGCTTATTAAGAAATATCTCAGACTGCTCTTCGAAATAAGATATTTTCGTAAGATCACCGTTATGACCTTGAGCAATTTCACCGCCGGTATTCAGACTGTGAAGCACACCTCGGGATTGAAGATAACTGTGTATCTCGGACAGGTTGTTATCAATATTATTTAGTTTTTGTTTAAGCTTCAAGCTGTCAATAAGATCAACTTCTTTGTTTATATGAAACAGCCTGTCAGCTAGATTTAAGTTCTCGATTTCAATATGATTAATGTGCATGAAAATAAATGTTAATCCGGCAAATGATAATAATAGGACTGCAACAGCTGCTGCTGCGTACCTGTAAAAATGTTTGATAAAATGTGTATGGATATTTAAAGATCTTACTTTATTTTCATCATAACCGATGAACAAAATAGTAGTTTTTTTGTTATCCATGCAGTTAAGTTTTGCGGTGTACTTTAATTACTTTTTTAATTAAGTAATTCTATTTGGAAGATGCAGAATCTGCCAAATAGAATTTATCATAGAAAATAGGAATAAATTTTTTTAGTAACAACGATTTAATCAATAGTTAAAAAGAATATTCGAATTAGTATGTAACTGCTTTATAGATAGAAAGATAACTAATGATTATAAAGTTCTAGATTAAGGTCTTTTAACTAGATAATTCTTTTTTTTAAATTATTTTCAAATGAAAATGATTTTTGTGTAAATGTTTATTTTTGAAATGGATCAATATAAAAATGGAATTAATTTTTTTGTCTTTGTTTGATATGAAGAATACTCAGGATACTTTTTGAGCAGCTGCTTTTCTTCAAAATTTATCTTAATAACAAAGAAAAATGATATTAATATGTTCAATAAGGTTGTATAGTAAGCTGTGTAATAAAGTGAAAATCCTATCAACCCTAAAAGCGCACCAAGATACATCGGGTGCCTCACAACGGAATAGATCCCGCCTGTTCTCAGCTTCGCAGAATCCCTGGGAACCGGGTTAGCCGTTATTAACTGGTTGAAATTTGTGAACGCAGTGATCATTATTACACCACAGGCAACTATTAGTATGATCGAAATAATATTTATCACAGGGATCTGTGTCCTTTTATAGCTATTATATTCAAAAAATGATGAGACTATAATGATGAATCCAAGTGTAAATTGAATTACGGTAAATATTCGACCTTTCGTAATTTCAGAGATCATTCGAATTACTGATTAGATCTTTGTTTGAAATGCAAAATTAACTGTTACCCGATATTAGGAGTGAAGATAAACATTAAAATCACGTATGAGCATCGTACCAGTTCTCGCCTTCTCCTATATCTATGTCTATTGGAACATCAAGTTTTAATGCGTGTTTCATTTTATTCTCAACTATTCGCTCTACTTCATTAATTTCATCCTTATCGCAGTCGAAAACAAGTTCATCATGCACCTGCAGTATCATCTTGGTTCTCATTTTTTCCTTGCTGAACTCATCGAATATATTGATCATGGCTATCTTTATCATATCAGCCGCTGTACCCTGAACCGGCATATTGATAGCAATACGCTCATCCCTTTGCCGCACTACGGCATTTTTGTTGTTTATATTAGGAAGGTACCTTCTTCTGCCTGCCAGGGTCTCGGTATAACCTTTCTCTCTAGCGAACGTTTTTGTTTTTTCAAGCCACTCATTTATTTTTGTATATTCACCGAAGTAAGCCTGGATTATCTCACGTGCTTCATTCTGGTCAATGTTCAGCCGTGATGATAGTCCGAAAGCCTGAATGCCGTATATAATGCCGAAATTCACTTCTTTTGCTTTACGCCTCATATTAGCGTCAACCTTTTCCGGCTTCACATGGAAAATCTTTGCCGCTGTCTCTCTGTGTATGTCTCTTTTCCTCTCAAATGCTTTAATCATATTTTCATCCTGTGCAAGGTGTGAGAGTATACGAAGCTCAATCTGCGAATAATCCGCCGAAAGAATTATGTTACCCCTTTTCTCCGGCACAAAAGCCTTACGGAGTTTGCGGCCTATCTCTGTCCTGATGGGTATATTCTGAAGATTCGGATTAGTACTGGATAACCGTCCGGTTGCGGCAACGGTCTGGTTGAAAGATGTATGTACCCTGCCGGTATTCTTATTAATAATTTTTAATAAACCTTCCGTATATGTAGTTCGGAGCTTCATCACTGTCCTGTAATCCAGAAGCTTAACGGCTATCGGATGCACCTCGCTCAATTCTTCAAGTACACTGGTATCGGTTGAGAATCCTGTTTTTATTTTCCTTGTGGGTGAAAGTTTGAGCTTATTGAACAATATTTCACTAAGCTGTTTAGGTGAGTTTATATTGAACTCTTCACCTGCAGATTTATAAATTTCTTTCTCAAGCTTCTTCTCTATTCCTGCCAGTTCTACGTTCATATCTTTCAATATCTTTTCATCCACTTTTACCCCGTTGAATTCCATATCTGTAAGAACTTCGATCAAAGGAAATTCGATCTCATTGCAGAGGTTATCCAGACTGATCTTCTTCAGTTCATATTCTAAACGGTGATACAGACGTAAGGTCACGTCCGCATCTTCAGCGGCATAATCGGAAGCAATTTTATAAGGCACTTGATCCATTGTAATATGCTGACTGCCCTTGCCTATCAATTCTTCGATGGGAACACAATGATAATTAATATAAGCTTCTGACAGATAGTCCATTTTGTAAGTCGACTCTGGTCTTAGTACGTATGCAGCAATCATGGTATCAAAACCGACGTTCTCCAGATTAACACCGTATTTCCTCATTACCAGCATATCGTATTTGATATTTTGCCCTATCTTTCGAATAGATCTGTTTTCCAGTTCCGGTTTCACATACTTTATAACTGTGTCAAGATCCAATTCCGGTAATGTATCGCTACCCCGTTTACTCTTTGGACCGACCTGTTTACCGAAAAGGTCTGTATCCGATTTTTCTTTGAACAATATCGGTATATAAAAGGCTTCAGCTTCATTATATGAGAATGACATTCCTACGAGCTCAGCATCCAGAGGATCTTCCGATGTTGTTTCGGTATCAAAAGCAAATTCATCAACCGTTTTCAGCTTATCGGTGAGCTTTTTTAGGTCATTTTCGGTCTTTATTGTATAATATTTGTGAGGAAATGTTTTTATATCTTCAAGTTTTTCAGATGATAATTCAATCTCTTTTTCACCAGGTTCTACAGATACTGCCTGGATATTGATAGATTGCTCTGTTCCTTGAAGCTTTTTGAGCAATGACTTAAATCCCAGTCCGGAAAACAGCTTTTCGAGCAATGCTACATTTTTATCCGATAATGTCATCTCATGGAAATCAAGCTTAAGGGGAATGTTCGTATCGATGGTTACCAGTTCCTTCGACAGGAACGCTTCCTTTTTATAGGTCAGGAGATTTTCTTTTAACTTTGGTTTTGATATCTTGTCAATGTTCTTATATAGGTTTTCTAATGATTTAAATTCTTTTATCAACGCCACGGCAGTTTTTTCACCTATCCCTTTAACACCTGGAACATTATCGACTTTATCGCCTATCAATGCAAGCACTTCGATGACGTGTTCAGGCGCAACTCCAAACCTCTCTTTTACCTGTTCTACACCGATAACTTCGACATCTGTCACGCGGTTGCCTCCGGCACTTCTTGAGGGCTTATATATCCTGATATTTTTATTCACGAGCTGCATGAAATCTTTATCCGGAGAAACTATGAAGCTCCACACACCTTCTTTTTCGGCTACCTTAACAAGAGTTCCTATAATATCATCAGCTTCGAACCCGGGGAGTTCAATCATAGGAATATTATAAGCACCGATTATCTCTTTTATCGGACCTATCTGGGGAATTAGGTCATCGGGCATTGCTTGCCTTGTACCTTTGTACTCCTTGTATTTCTTATGCCTGAAGGTCGGTTCCTCTGTATCGAAAGCAACACCAATGAAATCAGGATTTTCATCCTGCAGAATCTTATTGAGAGCATTGATAAAACCGAAAATAGCAGACGTATTCATCCCCTTCGAGTTGATCAGAGGTGTTCTGATCATCGAAAAGTAGGCTCTATATGTTAGAGCCATCCCATCGAGTAAAAACAAACGTTTAGCCATATTGTACAAAAGTAATTATACTGTATATCTAAATCAATTAATTTATTAAGATTCGCAATATTTTTATATAAATCGCATTCAGGGGTACCCCCATCCATTACTTAAGTAACGCCAAGGAATAAGGACTCTCAGAATCGCCACTTTTTGGGTACTTAAGTAATGACTGCTTAGAACTTCTTAATAATGAATTGGTCAAATTGTGAATTTTTCAATTTATTGATAATTGAAAATTGTCCAAAGGACTCCTTCGGAGAACATTGTTAATTGAAGGTACCCCCCCTAACTTAAGTTACCCTTGATTCAAAAATATTGAAATTAATAACAGGGAACAGCATATTTTAAAAATTTAAGTTAGGGTAACTTAGTTACCCTGGTCATAAAAACATACTAAAAATGAAATTATTATATATATTAAAATTCATTAGTAAAACTTAGAATTACAAAGATAATATATAAATCTGCATTAATCAAGGTAATTATTCTTGCATATCTGCATTAATCAGACTAAATTATATATTAAATAGTTTACTAATAAAATAATCCAAAAATTAAGAATATTCTTTGAAATGAAAATAAATGTAGCAAAAATTAATTTATTGATTTATTGCTGAAGTTAGTTTATGTTTAAGTAATGAAAAGAATACTCTTAATATTAATGCTTCTTTTTTTGTTTAACCTTGCTACACCGGGGAATAATGTGCTTTCTCCGCGTTTGAGGCATTATATAGAATATTCGCAGGGAGTAAATAAAAGAGATGTATCCGATGATGAGATTCTGAAGAAAAAGCTTGTTCTGTATCTAAGGTTAGAATTGATGAGAATGAAAATTGAATACATCGACATGGCATATAACCTCTCATTCAACACAAGCTGACAGAAGAATAATTTACAACCGCTGATTTACAATCCTTCCTTTTCTTTTCATTCCTCAGTATGAAACAATTACATAATTACTTCTTATCGAACATTTCCCGTTCTGCTATTTCGCACAAAATATGCCCAACCGTGATATGTCCCTCTTGAATTCTCTGGACATTGGATGATGGAATTATGATATTATGATCGGTATGTGAACTTATTTTACCTCCCCCGCAACCGAGCAGACCGATAGTGATTACTTTCTTCTTCTTAGCAGATTCTATTGCTTTTATAATATTAGACGAGTTTCCGCTTGTTGAAATTCCTATAAGCACATCGCCTTCTTTTCCCAGACCTTCTACACTCCTTGCAAACACATTCTCGAATCCTATATCATTTCCCCCAGCAGTTAAATTCGATGAGTCTGTTGTCAGTGCGATCGCAGGCATCGCGGGACGTTCCATATCATGAGAAAGACGAACCACAAATTCTGTTGCTATATGCTGGCAATCTGCAGCACTGCCCCCGTTACCGCACAGCATCAACTTATTCCCGACGCGGAAAGCTTTAATAATTATATCTGCCGCACGTAATATATCATCCCTGCATTTATCAAAAATATCCAGCTTTACAGCTGCGCTTTCTCTGAGTGAGTTTTCGATGAATTTATTTTTATCAAACAAAATATACCCTTTCCTTCTTCAGGAGATATAGGAATTTACAAGTTCGGCTATTTTAATTGATGTTTCTTTTTTATTATTAAAAATCGAAAAGGACTTGTGACCGATCTCGTTCCTGATATTCTTTTCTTTTAATAGATTCAAAAGATTAGAATACAACGATTTCACATTGTGAACCGGGATGCCGCCGCCTTTGTCGACTAAAAGCCGTGCATCGTCACTGAGCTTCCCATTCCCGAAGAGCACCGGGATTCCGTAGCCTGCCGGTTCCAGCACATTATGAAGACCTAAATGCCATGCTCCTCCGACATAAGCCATATCAGCGTATTTATATAAAGTTATTAGTAGCCCGATGCAGTCAATAAGTATCAAATTCTCATTTTTATAATTATTCAGTTTCGAATACCTGATCTCTTTCAGGTTCGGATAATTTTCTGCAAGGGTGCTTTCGATATATTCAAGATTGTTCTCATTCGGTTCATGCGGAGCCAAAATCGTAAGAAGTGAAATTCCGTTTTTATGCGTGGGCGAATTTAACTTATCAAGAACCGGAAATAAAATATTTTCATCCTGCGTCCAGGAACTCCCGACTACAAGCACGTATTTATTCAGGAGTATATTACTGCTGATAAGAGACTGGGTTTGGGCTATTTCCTTCGCTTTCTTCACCCTTTCGAACTTGGTATCGCCGAACATTTCTATCTTAACCGAGGGAGATAGTATTCTCCTGAACTTATTTACATTATATCGGTTGCTGCTTGCAACAACGCTGAAAAAGTTATACACGGTCTTGAAATAAGATCTTGTAATGAAGAATCCCCATTTAAAAAATTTCCTGTCATAAGTTGCATTTGCAAGGATTCTGAAAACATTTTTTTTGTCAAGAGCGTACAGGAAATTGAACCAGATATCATACTTAATAAATATCACGGCGGACGGTTGTATTATGTTAATAAACCTTTCCTCCCTGTCCGGTGAATCGAATGGAATATATGTCTTGAACATTTTCGATTTCCATTCCGGATCAAGTTTAGAATGGTTATACCCCGAAGGGGAGAAAAAGGAAAGGACGAAGTTATAGCGGCCTGACTTATCGAGCTGTTCGATTATCGGTTTTGCCTGTTCGAACTCCCCCAGCGATGAGCAATGGATTATGATGATTTTTTTATCATGGTCAAACGTCTTCAGGTTTTCTTTGAGCTTATCGAACAGCCCCCTTCTTTCTCTGAACGATGCTCTTACTTTAGCATTGAACAACGATACTATTCTTGTGATCAGCCAGAAAAGCGGAAGGAATATGAAATTATAGGTTATGAACCAGAAGTTTTTCATTTTGGTATGGAAAGTTCGGGCTAAACTTCCATTATCTCTTTTTCTTTTTGCTGAAAAATATTGTCTACTTCTTTAATGTGCTTATCGGTCAATTTTTGCACTTCAGTTTCGGAGCGTTTTCTTTCATCTTCAGAAATGTGCTCATCCTTTTCCGCTTTTTTCAGGTGTTCAATAGCATCTCTTCTCACATTACGAATAGCCACTTTCTGGTCCTCGGCTTTGGTCTTTATCAGCTTTACGAGCTCTTTTCTTCTTTCTTCATTTAGTGTAGGTATAGGAATACGGACGAGCTGCCCGTCCGTAATCGGATTGAGACCCAAATTCGAATTCAGAATGGCTTTTTCGACAGCCTGTATTGCCGATTTATCCCAAACCTGGACAGTAACAGTGTGTATATCAGGTGTGCTTAACGTTCCGACCTGGCCTATCGGGGTCGGGTTGCCGTAATAATCAACTTTAATTCCCTCCAGGAGCGAGGTTGTAGCTTTTCCCGTTCTTATTCTGCTTAATTCATGCCTTACAACTTCAACGGCTTTCGCCATCCTTACATCTGCATTTTTGATTGTTTCCTTGAACATGGTAGTGAAAATGAATTATGAAACTAAGGTTCCTATTTTTTGCCCGAGAATTACTTTTTTTAAATTATCCTTCTTGTTCATGTTGAATACGATTATCGGAATATTGTTTTCCTGGCAAAGAGTGAATGCGGTCATATCCATTATCCTGAGCTTATCTTTTACAACATCAGTATACGAGATCTCGCTGTACAGCTTTGCGTAGGGATGCTGTTCGGGGTCCTGGTCATATACTCCGTTTACCCTGGTACCTTTCAGGATCACATCGGCATTTATTTCAAGAGCACGGAGCGCTCCGGCAGTATCGGTGGTAAAATACGGGTTACCTGTACCGGCACCGAATATCAAGATGCGTTTTTTCTCTAGGTGCCTGATAGCACGTCTTCTGATGAACGGTTCCGCAACCTTATCCATATCTATCGCAGAAATAAGCCTTGTATACAGCCCCAACTTTTCGAGTCCGTTCTGCAAAGCAAGCGCATTGATAATGGTAGAAAGCATTCCCATATAGTCTCCGGTCACAGAATCTATTCCCTGTGCTTTTGCGGAAAGTCCCCTGTAAATGTTTCCGCCTCCTATTACAACACCCACTTCCACGCCAAGTTCGTGCACTTTCTTAATCTCTCCGCAGATATACTGCAGTACATCTGCATCTATACCGAAAGAGTTCTTTCCGCTAAGCGATTCACCGCTTAATTTCAGAAGAACCCTCTTGTATTTTAGCTCAGTTGATTTTATTTTAGCCAATTTATTATAATGTTTCTCCGAGTTGATACCTTACCATTCTTTTCACTTTGTATTCAACACCGGTTTTTTTGTTGACAGAATTAATTATATCGTTGACCGATTTTCCCGCTTCTTTGATAAATTCCTGGTCTACGAGTGTATTTTCCTGGAAATACTTTTCAACCTTGTTCGCTACTATCTTCTCGATTATCTTTTCTGGTTTCTTCTCATTTCGTGCCTGCTCGGTGTAGATCTCTTTTTCTTTTTCGATTACTTCTTGGGCTATCTCGGTCCTGTCTATTGCTATAGGTTTCATAGCCACTACCTGCATTGCAAGCTCATTACCCAAAATTTTGCCATCATCGGTGATCTTCCCCTGAAGTTCGATTATTGATGCAATCTTGTTTCCAACGTGGTTATATTCGCAGAAAAATCCATCCTGTGAAGTAAAATATGCACATCGCCTAATCTCGCACTTTTCCCCTACTTTCTCCAGCAGTTCATCGAATGCCTGTTCTATAGTTAAGCCGTTAATCGTTTGCTTCAAGACATCCGGTAATGTATTCTTTTTTGCCATGAATACAGCTTCGACCACAGAGCCGGTAAATTTCTGGAATTCTGAACTGCGTGAAACGAAATCCGTTTCGGAATTTACTTCAACAATAACCGCTTCGTTCCGGTCTGTGTTGGTTTTAGCTATAATTAATCCTTCTTTAGCGATCCTGTCAATTCTTTTCTGGGAAGCAGCAGCACCCTTTTTTCTCAGTATCTCTATTGCTTTTTCAAAGTCTCCGTTCGATTCAGTCAAAGCTTTCTGGCAATCCAGTATTCCTGCACCGGTTTTTTCTCTCAAAGCTTTCACTTGTTCTATTGAAATATCCAAAATATTCTCCTTTACTTGTTTTTCCTTAGTTAAAAATATTAAACCTGACTTGATGCTTCTGCCGGTTGTTCGGGCTTATCAGGCGGAATTTCTTCAGCAGGCGGAACTTCCTGCCTGGGCGGTGTTTTCGGCAGCTCTTCGATCTCCTTATTTATTCGTCTCATTTCTACGTTCTGCCTGCTCTCAATAATAGAATCAGCAATAAATCTCGTGATAAGTTCTATCGATTTCACTGCATCGTCATTTGCAGGTATCGGATAATCTATCAGCTCGGGATCGCAATTCGTATCGACTATCGCGTAAATAGGTATATTCAGCTTTCTTGCTTCATCCACCGCAATATGTTCTTTCTTTACATCGATTATATAAATTGCCCCGGGAAGTTTGTTCATTGATGCAATTCCTCCTAGAATTTTTTCCAGCTTATCCTTTTCTCTTGTCAGGGTAAGGCGTTCTTTTTTCTGCAGATTATCGAATGTGCCGTCAGTTTCCATTTTGATTATCGAGTTCAGCCGTTTTATGCTTTTACGGATAGTCGAATAATTGGTCAGCATACCTCCAAGCCATCTTTCCGTAACAAAGTTCATACCACAGCGGTTAGCTTCGTTCTTTACAACCTCCTTTGCCTGTTTTTTCGTACCTACAAACAAAATGCTTTTGCCTTCAGCAATAAGATTAGACACGGAGTTTCCGGCTTCATAGAGAAGTTCATGGGTTTTTTTCAGATCGAGAATGTGGATCCCGTTTCTTTCCATGAAAATGTATCTTTTCATTTTTGGATTCCATCGGCGGGTCAAATGTCCGAAATGTGCACCTGATAGCAACAGGTCTTCTATGCTTACCTGAATCATTATTTACTCCTTTTGTTTTTTTCCTTAATTAGGGAACTACTACTTTCATCATCTTTTACCCAACATGGCACAGGATATGCCACACGGGTCGGGTAAAATCAGAAAGTATGTTTATTAAAAATTTTATCTCTTTGAGAACTGGAAGCGTTTTCTCGCTTTTGGCTGACCTGGTTTTTTCCTTTCAACCATCCTTGAGTCTCTGGTCAGAAGTCCTTCTTTTTTTAAATTAGGTCTGAGGCTTGCATCATATTTCAAAATAGCCCTGGCAATACCTAATTTTATTGCACCGATCTGTCCTGATATGCCTCCCCCATCGACATTTATATTGATGTCGAATTTTCCTTCAAGGTCAACAGCTTTTAGCGGTTCATGCAGTTGATTAACCAAAGATTCCCTTTTAAAATACTCATCAGCTTTCACTTTATTGACTGTGATATTGCCCGTGCCTTCAATCAGGTACACGCGTGCGGTCGATGTTTTTCTTCTTCCTATAGCTAATTGAAAATTTGTTGCCATCTAAAGTTTATATATTAATTAATTTCGGATTCTGTGAAGCGTGCGGATGAGTATCCCCCGCATACACTTTTAACTTATTTATCATTTTATTTCCAAGTTTCGTTTTAGGCAGCATTCCCCGTACAGCGAACCTGATGACCTTTTCGGGATGTTTGGAGATCATTTCCTTGAATGATGTTTCCTTTTGTCCGCCCGGGTACGTGGAATGACGCAAATAGGTCTTTAAATTCTCCCGTTTTCCGGTCATTCTCACTTTCTCCGCATTAATTACAACTACAAAATCGCCTGTATCAGCATTGGGAGTGAATTTTGGGCTATTTTTGCCTCTTATCATTTTAGCGATTTCAGACGCCATCCTGCCCAGAATTTTGCCATTAGCATCAATAATGTACCAATTAGCTCTAACATCCGCAGTATGCATAAAATGTGTGGTCTTGTGTGTTTTCTCTATAGCTTTCTTCATAAATAATACTAAAAGATTACAAATTTACCAATTTATGGCTTCAAAGTCAATGAAAAGAAAAAGCATAAAAAGTATATTTTAAACTATGTTTATAAATTAAACAGTATGGAAAGTGAATTTGATAATTAATTCTGTATGAGATGTTGTTGTTGGCTTAACTGTGCAGAATATTATTTAGCGTAATAATCTTTTAACATAACCGACACCCATTCGGGCTGTACAACCTCACCTGACGGCAGAAATTCTCTGAACACGGGTTTTATATCCAGAACAGGTGTTCCGTCAATTGCATCCAACCCCTCTACAAATAAAGTCCTTCCTTCTTTTTTTACAAGTTTTACCATGGTTAAACCTAACAGATTGGGCCTATCCTTTTTACGCATTGCAAATATACCGACTTTGGGATAATCGGGATTATTCCTCGGATGAACGGAACCGGGCATAATCTCATTTTTATCAACTTTATCAAAATAATAAATAATTTCGAGGTGTGAAAAACCTTCTATCCCTTCAAGACATTCTTCGGGGTATTTGTTAAGAATGATAATTTTTGATTTCACACTGCCCCAGAAATCATCCTTAACTTCTTTACGTTCATTCTTTACAAATCCAATTGGTTCTAACGTTATCATTTACATCTTTTTTTGATTTGTTGAAATCTCCGGATTTCCCTTTTGGGATTGAAAGAGTTTTCCAATTATCGGACTTTATCAATTTGGCAAGAAATACTATTTGTCCCGTATGATAAGCATAATGTGAAAGCTGTCTGTGCTGTTAATTATGCTTTTAAGATATATCTCACCCGTTGAATAAATATTTGGACCCATAATAAGGTTCTACTATATGAATGAATAATATATAATTGTACCGAAGTTATTGATAATATGGATGGTCTTTAATGATGTATTTTATTTCTCTCGATTTAACAAGAGATTGCATCTTGGAAAGGTCATAGTCATCCACATTCTGAAATGCAAGTCCTATGATGCTGCCCAGAATAGCACAGGGAATAGTTAAAAAGAGTGAAACTCCGATCGAGGGGTCTTTTATTAAAAGCCATTTCTTTTTCGCGCCGAATGCATCGTAATAAACCAATCCGCCCAAAAAGCCTGTAACGAAACCTGCAATGGCACCTGTCAGCATATACGTGCCTTTATCAAATTTTATACGAGCGATCTTTTCAATGTTGATGATCTTGAACTTCCCCGTATCAGCAACCAGAAGAAGGTCTTCATGCAGACCAATCATCCTGGTCTTATCAATTCCTTTGCCATCCTTATAAGTGATGCTGCACAACGTTGTCTGTGCATAAAGTCCGTTCCTCAGGAGTACCAGCAATAATAAGTAAAAAAGGATATTCCTATAAGTATACAACATTTATTAATTTTGTTACCATAATATAATAACAAAATTATAAATCAAACAGTAATATAAATTAGGTAGTTTTCTTTTCCCGATTATTGATGCCTGCGGGAATTTCCTCCCCCGCGGGAGTCTCTTCTGTTCTCGGTTCTCGGTCTTGCTTCTGCTACGTTCAAGGCTCTTCCATTGATCCTCTGCCCGTCAAGATTCTTGATAGCGTTATCGGCTTCTTCTTTATTCGGCATTTCAACGAAGCCGAATCCTTTAGACATACCCGTAAATTTATCTTTAATGATATTTACGGATGTGACCTCGCCGTACTCTTCAAACGCTGTCTTTATCTCGGTCTCTGACGATTCTCTGGAAATGTTTCCAACATAGATATTCATTGATGGTTCTCCTGTCCTGTATAAAACGGACTGATTAAGTTAAATTACCGGGATATCCGGTAAACTCTATAATATTAAAATGTTATTGATTTAAATCTAAATGATATTGCCAATAAAATTAAATTTTGCGTCGGGCTCTGAAGGGTAAATAGGTGAAATGAAATAAAGAAAATGATTAAGTGGTCTAAAAACTAGCACGAAGATTAAAAAAGTAGAATTTGCGTCCAATTAATTGCCCAAAATTTTTCAAGAGCCAAAAGCATATTATTGCTTTTAACGTTTGTAACATAATCAAATATTTATTAAAACACAACTAAATTAATAGTTTGCGGATAGTTATGCTTACATGCTAAATATTTAAATAAGCCTGTATTAAATGTCAATAAATCGACATTATATGATTTAAATTGATCTTACTATTTAAATCCTGACAAAGAACTACAACAAATTATCTGCAAAAAACTAAAATTTGTTTAAAAACTCCTCATTGAAAAGAAATAATAAAATAACATACATTTAAGTTCCAACAATATTCTCAATACCGCTTTTCTTATTTATATTCGTAATAGATTCCTCAATTTCAATCCGTCTTCTTAAGACCATCAATTAGTTCTAAGAAAAAGGACACGTATTATCGTGTCCTTTATTATTTCCGGAGTTGTATGAACAATTAAAAATAAAATTTTATTGTCTGCTGAAACTCATTGTTCTTGATCGTAATGTTCGGATCAGGAGTTTTTACAAGCCTGAATATGGTTTCCAGTTCAAGTCCTGTGAACGGGAATAAACCTATACCAAAACTGTAACGAAACCTTTCCTGGTCACCTTGTTTAATCCCAAGCTGGGGGTCATAATTTTCTATTTGAAATTTCGCTTCCAGACCCTGTATTACTCTGATATCAACTTCTCCGAAAATCGTATGAAAATCATTGCGTGTACTTACACTATCACGAATATCCAGACGGTTATAATCATATTCTCCAAGAATCGCTACCCTTTCGAACAAGCCGATGGATATAAATCCGGCACCTATCTGTCTTAATGCGTTGATATTATTGGTAATATCATATTTAAACGGATTAGAAAGGAAAGAACAGCCGATTCCCAGAGTAACTTTATTTTTCTTACTCGCCCAGCGAAAATCTCCTGATGCTACAACTTGTTTTCCCGCATCAGCATCGAAGTCAGAAGAAAAGTAATTTACACCATTGAAAAATCCTACATTTAGTGTAAATAAACCCGGTGAGATGCCGGCTTCTATACCTGCATCCGAATTATAAGGCGTATTCAGGTTATATATCCTCTGGTATGCGCGGTGTTCGGGTATTTTGATGCCAAAATTTGGTTTAAATTTACCTGCGCGGAGATATAATCCGGAAGGAAGGCTCGAAACCATTCCATATACTTCATAAACAGGAGTAAAAGATTTATACTGCAATGAAGGAGCAATCACGAGGTTAAGGTGTTTATTTATAGTAGCATTAAAATAAAGATCAGCCTGCATCTGGAAAAAACTGTTCATATCCGGCTGCCCTTCCGCAACCTGGTCATTAAAAAAAAGTGTCCTCATATCTGCACCTATCTGTATGCCTTTTGTTATCTGGGCATTAAAATCGGTTTTCTTGTTCATTTTTTCAAAAATTTTCATATATAAATAATCCTTTGATATTTTAATACCATAGGCATTTCTTAATGCGCCACCTGTGGGATTAACATGACAACTCATGCATTTCTCTCCTGTATAAGCTGCGAATTTTGGATAAGAATACGAACCTGATAGAGCAAAACAAAATATCAACAAAAAGATGAAGCAAATAAATAGAAACGGTTGGTTTTTTATTTTCATATTTTTATTATTTAAGGTTATAAAAAACTTACAATTAAAGGAATATTGAAGAAAATATTTAAAAAAACAAATTAAATAAATAGGCAGGTAAACACCAATTTAATTTTCATTTACATTTCAAGTTAATGCATTTAAATATATTTTTGTTTGATGAAAGAATATTTAAGGTTAATTAAACTACTTAAGCCTTACCGCAAACTGCTGGTCCTCTCATTCATACTGGTGCTGTTGTTTTCAGTCACGAATGGAATATCAATTTACCTGTCAATTCCCCTGCTTAGAACATTATTTTTATCAGGAGATACAAGTACCCAAATAATACAGATAAACCAATTCAGCAGTATAATAGATTCACTCAGATATAAGTTCGAATCGTATATTTTTGCGGGCGGGGATAAGTATTCTGCGCTGGTTAAAGTATGTGCCATGATGATAATTTTCTATTTTTCCAAGAATGTATTCGGTTACTTACAGTCCATTCTTACACAGTACGTCGAAAAATCTCTGATCACCGGTATCCGCAGAAAACTGTACCACAAGTTCAACACACTATCGTTAAAATATTTTAGTGAAAAGAGAGCAGGAGATATAATTTCAAGGTTTGTAAATGATGTAAACCTTCTTCAAAATACTGTCTCCATTACTTTTACTAACCTGCTCAGGGACCCGATACAAATAATAATTTTCCTCTCTATGGCCTTTTATATCAGCTGGAAACTGACATTAATTTCCATCATTATTATCCCGCTTTCGATGATACTAATAATTAAGATAGGAAGGAAATTAAAAAAATACAGCTTGCGTGTTCAGCAAAAGATGGGTGAATTCGTATCTGTTATAGCAGAGACTATATACGGCAGTAAAATAATACGGGCATTTTCGATGGAAAAGTTCGAGAACAGGAGATTCGAGGTCAAACTCGGGGAATATTTCCGCTCTATAATGAAAAATGCCATATATAGTGACCTGACGAGCCCGCTAACGGAATTCATATCGGTCTCTGTTGGTGTGTTCATCATCTGGTATGGCGGCAGAGAAATATTTTCAGGGGGAACATTAGCGCCGGAGGAGTTTATCGGTTTCCTGATCATTGTATTCCAGCTTATGGCACCAATAAAAGATATCAGCACTGTCAACAACCGTGTACAGGAATCATCAGCCGCGGCGGACAGGATTTTCGAGATACTTGATACCAAACCGGAAATATATGATGCTCCCGATGCGATCGAAAAGAAATCTTTTAACGATTCCATCGAGTTCAGGAATGTAAGTTTCAAATATGACGAATGGGATAAAGTGATACTCGATAACATCAACATAAAAATATATAAAAATGAGAAGCTTGCAATAGTGGGTTTAAGCGGCGGAGGGAAATCCACGTTCGTTGATCTTATACCAAGGTTTTACGATGTGACCTCAGGCGAAATTCTGATAGACGGGATTAATGTGAAGAAAATAAAATTAGCTTCATTGAGAAGCCTGTTCGGCATCGTGACGCAGGAAATCATTCTTTTTAATGATTCCATCAGGAATAATATAGCTTACGGACTAGAAGATATACCGTTCGAAAAAATTAAAGAGTCAGCGGTCAGTGCAAACGCACACGAATTTATAATGGAAACCGAGAAAGGTTATGATACGGTTATCGGGGAACGCGGGCTTAAGCTCTCAGGCGGACAAAAGCAAAGGATTGCGATAGCAAGGGCATTGCTTAAAAACGCTCCTATTATGATATTCGATGAAGCTACTTCCTCACTAGATACCGAATCGGAAAATCTGATACAGGAAGCAATAGAAAGACTGATAAAACATAATACCTCGATAGTCATAGCACACCGCCTTTCAACTATTCGCAATGCAGACCGAATAGTCGTCATACACGACGGCTGTCTGGACAGCATAGGTACACATGATGAATTGATGGAGAACGAGAACGGTATTTATAAAAAATTGTATGAAATGCAGTTCAGCACGGAATGAAAATAACAGGAATAGTTATAACATATAACGAGGAAAGGAACATTAGAGAATGCCTCGAATCCATCAAATGGCTCGAAGAGATAGTTATTGTAGATTCCCACAGTACTGACAGCACTCCGCAGATAGCAAAACACTACACAGACAAGATCTTCACTATCGATATTACAAACGTTACACAAAAAAGAATATTCTCTCTAGAAAAAGCAGCGAATGAGTGGATATTATTCCTCGATGCCGATGAAAGGGTCACCCCTGAGCTCAAAGATGAGATTCTTGTACTCAAAAACAAACAGGAAGAAGATATAACAGGATATTATATAAACCGGAAAAATTTTTACCTTGGAAAATGGATAAAGCATTGCGGTTTGTGTCCTGATTACCATTTAAGACTGTTCAAAAAAGACTACGGTGCTGTCACCGATAGGGTTGTTCACGAAGCGGTGAACGTTGAGGGTCAGACGTCCAGATTAAAAAATCACATCTATCATTATTCGTATCCCGACCTTAATATACTGCTCGAAAAAATAAATTATTATTCAACTCTCGAAGCAGAGGAACATTTTCATCACGGGAAGAAAATCTCAAAGACAGGGGCATTTACACACGGCATTTCAGCTTTTCTGAGGGTTTATATTTCACGTATGGGATTTTTAGACGGAATTTACGGATTATATGTCAGCTTTACCGATGCGTGTGTAAATTTTCTCACGCAGCTTAAGCTTCTGAAGCTTCAAAATAAAATTTGATATCGTATTCGTGAAAAGATCCAAGGTAATAGAAATAACAAACATACTTATACTGGCATTTCTTAGTATACATGTAATATGTTCTCAAATAAGCATTGCAATATCATCTATCGGGTTGGGCGGGATGATAATATTATCCGGATTCAGGATCTATCTTGATAGTGATATTTACAAACCGGAAAAGATGTTAATATTCGTATTCCTATTATATATATTCGCACACATAATAGCATCTATATTTTCAGTAGATCCGGCAGATTCTTTCATTCAATCGAAAAGAGTATTTCTGTTTAGCGGTTTCTTCGTTACAATTATCTTCATTAGGGAATTCAAACAATTAAAAATTATCCTCATCTTATTATTAACTATCACGGCAATTGTTTCGACTTACGAACTAATCCGTTACTTTATCGCTTTCTTCTCACAATCGGAAATTCCGATAGGTGAATTCAGGATCGGATTTTTCGGCTATCCTATTACAAATGCTGAAATAAAAATGCTTGTCATACTGATTGCTGTTTCATTTATCCTGATGAAGAATAAATTTATTTTGAATAAAATATGGCTTATTGTGCTCTCAATTCCAGTTCTTCTCTCTCTTTATTTTACTAATTCCAGGAATGCTATGCTAGGATTATTCACAGGTTTATTATATATAGGATTTGCTAAAAACAAATATTTCCTTGCCGGCTTGATCGTTATAGTGATATTATTCCTGATCTTTGCTCCGATGCCGGTTAAAGAACGTGTATTAAGCATAGCCGATATGAATCAACCGAGTAACCTGGCACATTTCGAGACCTGGAAGACGGGAATTAAAATGATCGAAGACCACCCTATTTTCGGGATTGGTGATACCGATATATTAAAAATGTACCGAAGTTACAAAACGCCTGAGTATCATGGCGAGGGCTCTCATATGCATAATAATATGCTCAACATATTGTTGACACTCGGTATATTCGGTTTTATTTGCTGGTGCATAATGATGATTTATCTGATCATGCGTTTAATCAGGTTATATTATCTCACAAAGAAAGATGAGCTGTTCAATATATTTGCTTTAATATCCATATCGGCAATGATAGCTTTCCAGGTTAGCGGTTTAACAGAATGGAATTTCGGTGATTTCGAATTTACTGCGATGCTGTGGTTCACACTGGGACTGGCTTTTCTAGCGGAAAAACTATTTAAACAAACAGCGGAAAGCAAAGTATGAGTACTATTACATCGATAGTAATTACATATAATGAAGAAAATAATATAAGCGAATGCCTTGAATCCTTAAAATGGACAAATGAGATCATAGTGGTGGATTCGAACAGCACAGACCGTACCGCAGAGCTCGCAAAAAGATTTACTGATAATATATATACAACCGATACCCTCTCATTTTCTAAAAAAAGAAACCTGGCCTTAGAAAAAACAACCTGCGATTGGATAATATGGATAGACGCAGATGAGAGGGTATCCGCAGAACTGAGTCATGAGATATATGATATAATAAATCATCCTTCCAATAAATATGAAGCATATCTGATCAACCGCAGTTCATTCTTCATAAATAAATTCATTAAACACTGCGGATGGTACCCGGATTATACATTAAGGCTGTTCAAAAGAACAGCAGGGATAAGGTTCGATGATGCAAGAGTCCACGAGAAACTGATATATAACGGAAAAACAGGTAAACTAAAAAATGAGTTAATTCACTATACAGATAAGGATTTTGAGCATTATATTAAAAAATTGAATTCATATACTACAAGCTCTTCACTCGACCTCCACGAGGCAGGGAAAAAAGCAAATATAGCCGATATAATTTTTAGACCTGTATTTACTTTTATTAAGATGTATTTTTTAAAGCTCGGTTTGCTGGATGGCTACACAGGACTGATCGTTTGCACACTCTCAAGTATACATGTGTTCATGAAATATTCAAAATTATATTTTTTAAAATAAACTTTAAATCTGATGGAACAAGGGGATAAAAATACACAGCTATTACTTTACCTGGTTCAATCTTTTGAAATGACGGCAATGATCCATATGGGTAAGATCAAAGATCCTAATTCGGATAAAGCTGAGAGGAATCTCCAGCTCGCACAATTTTCGATCGATCTGCTGGATATGCTAAAGGAAAGAACAAAAGGAAATCTGCTGGAGTATGAGCAAAAATTTCTCGATAATACCTTAAGCCAGCTCAAGCTAAATTATTTAGATGAAGCCGACAAGGAAAAGAAGGAATCTAAAGAAGAGAAGAGCGATGAGAAATCGGAACCGAAAAGCACTAATTAACAATTTTAATTTATTCAAATGAAATTCGGAATCAGAGGTAATATCTATAATAAAGAACTCCCGGGTGTAGCCCTGGATCTTGTTAAAAAGCTGATCTCTAAAAAGGTCGATTTTTTGCTTGACAGGAATCTAGCTAAATTAATTCACACAACTTACAATTATGATAATTCTAAAATCCAGCAGGGTGATAATAAAAAACTGCTAGCAGAATCGGATATAATTATTTCCATCGGTGGAGATGGTACGTTCCTGACAACGGCAAAGCTTGTGGGAGACAGGGATATTCCCATCATCGGAGTTAATATAGGAAAGCTGGGTTTCCTTGCGGAAACATCCGTCAAGCAGATAGCAAAATTTATTTCCGATATTCTGGAAAATAAATACAAAATAGAAGAGAGAACGGTGTTACAGGCTGCATGCATAGGGATAAAACAGAAACCTATTTACGGATTGAATGAAATAGTGGTACACCAAAGCAATGCAGTAAGGACCATAGAGATACAGGCGTACTATAACGACCAGCTTGTGATAAGCAACCTGGCTGATGGTCTTATCATTTCGACACCGACCGGCTCTACGGGTTATAGTATGTCTGCAGGCGGTCCTGTAGTGAACCCCCTTAGCGATGTTATTATTCTTGCACCAATGTGCCCGCACACACTTACAGCAAGACCTATGATACTTCCCGATAACGGAATTATCAATATAAAAGTGGAATCAAGAGTACCCATAGGGGTAACTGCTGACGGGAATTCAAAATTTTTATTGAAAAGCCCCGCTGTAGTAGAAATAAAAAAAGCACATTATAAGATAAAGCTCGCTAAAAGGCTAAACAGCAATTATTTTGAAGTGCTTAACAAAAAATTGTTATGGGGTGAGGATGTCAGAAAAAATAAAAAATTAATATAATCAAAGATGGCAAGAATACATATAGAACGGGTTTTTGATAAACTCGAACACGAAATAAAATCCGGATTAAAATCCGCTCTCGCTGCTACTGCACCTGATAAAGAAATCGACGTACAACAGCTTTTTAAGGAATTTAAAAAGCAGGTTATAAAAAACTGCAAGATGTGGGAGTATATTGAAAGTAATGCAGTTGATACTGATTAACCTTTATCACATTAATAAAACACCGGATAAGATCGGATAAACTTGACACAAAGATCAAAAAGAATTTTTGTTGTATTTCTTGTAGTATTTATTGACCTTCTGGGATTCGGAATTGTAATCCCGCTTCTTCCCTCCTTTTCACAGGATGTGCTTCAGATGCGTGAGGGTACGATCGGGCTTGCAGCCGGAATTTTTTCTTTAATGCAATTTCTATTCAGTCCCTTATGGGGCAGGCTTTCTGATATATACGGCAGGAAACCTATCATCGTCTTCAGCCTTACAGGTAATGTGTTTTCATATATCGCGCTTGGTCTTGTCTTCAGCGGTATATTCAGATCCATATTCGTTCTCTTCCTTGCACGAGCTATGGCAGGATTTTTCTCAGCAAATATAGGTGCCGCAATGGCATACGTTTCGGATGTAACTGAAACAAAAGACAGGTCGAAAGGAATGGGCATTATAGGAGCTGCATTCGGGCTTGGTTTCGTTTTTGGTCCTTTCTCCGGAGGAATACTCGCTTCGAAATTTGGTTATGGAGTACCTGTATTCCTGGCTGCATTTCTCTCTTTGACTGCATTGATATTTGCTGTAGTAATACTCGAAGAATCTCTTCCGGTGGAATTTAGACGTCAAAAAGTCTCTTCCACTTTCCGCATTGGCATAGGAACAAAGAAACTTATAGAAGCGCTCAAACATCCGCATGTGGGTTTTTTAATTATATTATATTTTATTATTACGTTTTCGATCGCAAATACATATTCTACATTCCAGTTATACGCCCAGAGCAAGGATGGTTTTAACTATAATATCGAGGAGATAAGCTACCTGTTCGCTTTTATGGGCATTATCGGTGCGATGGTGCAGGGCGGGCTGATCCGGTACCTCGTCAAGCTCTTCGACGAAAGAAAATTGCTAATCGCAGGTAATATCCTGATGGCAGTAGGACTCGGTATCATTCCATACACACATCACAATTTGTTTCTTTTATTGGGCAGTCTTTTTTTAGTGAGCTTCGGGAACGGTTTGAACCAGCCTATTACACTGAGCTTCGTATCTAAATTTTCGGACAGGGACGAACAGGGCGGTATACTCGGCATCAATCAATCCCTCTCATCACTTGCGAGATTCTTAGGACCGTCATTGGGTGGTTTTGTTTATCAAGGTATAGGGTTTGCAGCACCCTTTTTAACAGGCGGAATTTTTATGCTGGGAGGTTCCGTGCTGAGCTTCAAGCTTATGCACGATAAATATTCAAAACCGTATGTTGAAAGTCTAAAAACTTACAAGCCTGAAGAAGAAGTTGTTATGAAAGATACTTAATGATCAATTAATGATGCTGCCTGAATTTAAAAATATGATAGTTCTCGCTCCAATGGAAGATGTGACAGAACCGCCGTTCCGTCTAATAGCCAGGCGTCTGGGCGCTGATGTTGTCTACACCGAATTTATTTCTTCCGAAGGATTGATACGTAATGCAAGAAAAGCAAAGGCAAAGCTTTTTATTTACGAAGAAGAAAGGCCCATAGGTGTACAGATCTTTGGCGGAAGTGAAGACGTAATGCAGCAAGCCGCTGAGATATGTGAAAATGCAAATCCCGATTTCATCGATATAAACTGCGGGTGCTGGGTGAAGGATGTAGCTATGAGGGGTGCAGGCGCCGCGCTGCTTAAAGACCTTCCTAAAATGAAGAGCATTGCAGAAGCCATAATGAGGAATGTTTCACTGCCCGTAACCTTAAAAACCAGGCTCGGATGGGATGAGAACAGTATAGTTATTACCGATATAGCAAGGATGGCTGAGGATATCGGAATCAAAGCATTAACCGTCCACTGTAGATTACGGAGCCAGGGAAACAAGGGCGAAGCTGACTGGAGCTGGATAAAAAAGATAAAGGATTCAGGCATTAAATTACCCCTTATTCTTAACGGTAACGTTAAGTCCCCTGAAGATGTGAAGTTTGTTTTTGATAATTTCCACCCGGATGCCGTTATGATAGGACAGGCAGCTATCAGCAACCCATGGATATTTAGGCAGGCAAAATCCCTTATCGCATGCTGTCATTATGAAGAACCATCAATCCAAGAAAAAATCGATACATGTATCGAACATCTGAAGCTGTGCTGTGAATTTAAAGGAGAAAAATACGGTACTCTGGAATTCAGAAAATTTTATTCAGGTTATCTTTGCGGCTTGCATGATATCACTAAATTCAGAATGGAATTGATGGCTTTCACTGTACTGGAACCTATAGTTGATAAGCTGGAGGATTTTAAAAGACGCTCTTCAGCCGGCAGCAGAATAAAAAAAGAAAATGAAGAGACTCAGCAGGTTGTTTGATTTCAGTTGGTCAAGGAAAATAACCCGTTCAGCACTTTCCATAAAGATTTTGTATAAGGGACACAATCCTCTCTAAAATACCACCAGAAATACCCGCCTATGTAACCCGTTGTTTTAATTTTCATATTATAGTACCTTTTCATATATGAAGTTTTTAAAGAAGATTTGGTTGTACCGCACTCCCCTATCCCCAACTTGGAATGAGGGAATATAACGTGCAGGCTGTCAAAAACTCTTTGCCAGTCTGGCTGGAAATTATTGCAGTCATCTTCGTAATAGGATACAAGAACATAATCGAGCCCCGATTTCAAGCTGTCAGGCAGTGAATTATTTATCCAGTAAAACATCTCGTTCTCACTTTTTTCCCAGCAATTCTCATTATAAAATAGTGTCAGAGCAATTTTTTTATTTTGATTTTTGAGTACAGAATATCCCTGTGTTATCTTCATTATCACTGTATCAACGCTTCCGAGCCATTCACCGTTTACTTCATTACCTACCTCCCAGATATCAACATTATTGCTAAGTGTATTTACATAATCGTTTAATCTATTTATGTACTGGTCTAATGTATAATCCTCCATATAATAACTATCGACAATACATCCTATTATATAACTTACATTGTGGATTTGATCAACGGTCTGAACATACTGCGATGCCGGAGCTGACTCGTCAAAAACTATCCTGGTTGTAGGTTTTTTTGACAGTCTGGATAATGATTCTGTTATATCATTCAGATGATCGACTGCATCTAACGTGACACCATATATCTTCGATTCGGAACCAATTACTTGAGTATATATATTTGACAGGTTAAACATGAAGGGAAAAATAAATATTATGAAAAATTTAAAATATCTCAAAGGGCTTAATTTCTGAATTTAATAATTACATAATTTTACTCATACAGTATATCAAATATAAATTTCAAAAAGTAAGTAAACTATGGAAGAATTTAGAAATGCTCTGTTATGCAAGCGTATAATCTTAATATATACTCAAAGCCCCATACAAATTCAACATTATCACCTTAGGTAAATCGTTATATGGTATATATTCCGGGTGTTTTATTTCCAGACCCACGGAATATAAATCATTTATATTGTACTGATATCTCAACGAAAAAATGATTCCAAATGAATGAATGAAGCTCTGTGGTCCTAAATTTGCATTTGCTCCAAAACCTGCCCATACTGTGTGCCTGTGACTGTCTATATTGATTCTAAAATCCATCCGGAAATTTAATCCTATCAAAGTATAATGTCCCTCTAGCGGATCTTCATAAGCGTCTAAGCCAAGACCAAAATATAGTATCTTATACAACTGTTGATCTGCGTTAACCGAAACTAAAGCCATGAATGGCATTCTTTCTTCATCGGAACCGTATAAAATTCCTTTTGCAAAACCGAATCCAAGTGAAACCTGTCCCGATGGGTACTTAGAGCTTGAATGCACGAGTGGTACTTTATTCTCATTATATAGAATTCCCTGGCTGAAAATAGTATTTGTGTAGAAGAAAGCAATAAGAATTGTCCATATTTTCATAGAATTAATATAATTAAAAAAAGGGTGTTTAAATATATATTTAAACACCCTTTGTAATACACCTAATTATTTTGTAAGTGCTATAACTGCAATTTTACTTAACCCGTCAAAGCCGGGTTAATAAAATCGTTACATTATTTTATCAACATCATTTTCTTCACATTCGTAAAATCACCTGCATAGATCCTGTAAAAGTAAACACCGCTTGCGAGCGATGAAGCATCGAAGCTTACATTGTAAGAGCCTGCCTGTTTGTATTCATTTACAAGTGTCTTCACTTCACGTCCCAGCATGTCATACACTACCAGTTTCACACTGCTTGCCTTCGGCAATGCATATGATAT
>JBEKSX010000033.1:0-28095 GCA_049516635.1 Ignavibacteria bacterium
TGCTACCTGCTTAATAATGTTCCTGAGCTCTTTTACAGGAATGGAATTTCCAAGAAGTTCGTTATTTCCGTTTTCTGTTTTGTCTTCCAATGTGATTCTTTGCAAGGTGTCCGGTTAAATTACCCCTTCACCGGTTCACCGAACAATGTAGCCGAATTTGCTTTGATAATCTTAACCATAATTCTATCTCCGGGTTTAAAACCATTCACAGGAATTATGACGGATTTGTTCCCGTCGGTCCTGCCTGTGTACATCCTGTCTGATTTCCTGCTGAGTGATTCGATGAGTATCTCATATTTTCTACCCACCATCGCGGAGTTACGCTCGAGCGATATCTGTGTCTGCAGATCGATGATCTCCTTCAGCCTCCGGGTCTTGTCTTCATCATCTACACTATCTTTTAATTCGTATGCTTTAGTATGCTCCCTCGGCGAGTATTTGAACATATATGCCCCGTCATACTTTACTTCCTTTATAACCTCGAGTGTCATTTTGTGGTCTTCTTCAGACTCGGTTGGAAATCCCGCTATAATATCCGTTGAAAGCGATACATCCGGGATTATTTCTCTCGCCTTTTCTATCAAACCCATGTAGTGCTCAATATTATAGCTCCGTTTCATTAGGTTAAGTAACCTATTCGACCCTGACTGCACGGGTAAATGGATATAACTGCATATATTATCATGTGCAGCTATCGTTTCGAGTAGCTTTACAGAAAGATCCTGGGGATGCGAAGTTGTAAACCTTATCCGCATTTCAGGAACTGCAATCGCACAAGCCCGCAATAGATCCGCAAAATCATTTTCACCGCTTCTGTATGAATTTACATTTTGCCCGAGAAGAGTAATTTCTTTGAAGCCATCTTTCCATAATTGAGTCACCTCGTGAACAACGCCCCCGAGATTCCTGCTTCTTTCCCTTCCTCTTGTATACGGGACTACACAAAAACTGCAGAACTTATCGCATCCTCGCATCACAGCCAGCCATGCACTGATACCTTCTTTCCGGAGAGGGACTATATCGTCATAAGTCTCGACCCGTGATAATCGGACCGCAATGCCTCTTTCACCGGTTTCCAGAACATTTTCAATTAAGCGGGGCAGGTTACGATATTCATCGGGTCCCGTTATCAGGTCGAGCTGTTTTTTACTATCCAGAAGTTCTGTGCGCAGCCGTTCAGCCATACAGCCGATAACCCCGATCAAAAGTGAAGGGTTTTTTTGCTTATATCTTTTAAGCTCATTCAGACGCTGGTAAATTTTAGCTTCAGCGTGATCGCGTACACTGCACGTGTTCAAAAGAATAATGTCTGAATTATCGATGTTATTATTTACGGAGTATCCTGATTTTTGTAGTATCCCATTGACGATCTCGGTATCAGCAAGGTTCATCTGGCAGCCGTATGTTTCTATATATACTTTTCTGCTCTGATCGATCTGCGAAGAAGTATCAGAGGAATTTCTTTCCCTGATCATTTTATTATTTTCTAACATAAGACAGATTATTCAGCATAATTAATTCCATTAAATAATCAAGAAAATATACAAACTTATTTTCATTTCGGGACTTCTTCCTTAGAGGTGATAAATTCTTTTATTATGGAGATAATTCCCTTTCCGTCCATTTTAAGTTCTTCGTATAATTCCTCGGGGGTTCCATGTTCAATGAATCTGTCCGGTAAGCCGTGAATCAGCACATCCACACCGCCAATCTTATTTTGATTCATAAATTCGAGTATTGCAGAGCCAAAACCTCCTGTTATTACGTTATCCTCAAGGGTCATTGCTTTCTTGTGTCTTGAGAATACATCCAGCAGAATATCACCGTCAAGGGGCTTAATAAATCTCATATTTACCACTTCGATGTCAATCCCGGCTTTTGCCAGTTCCTCACGCGCTTTCAATGCATAATGAACCATGTTCCCGACTGTTAGTATAACAGCATCGGTCCCTTTTTCTATTATTTCACCTTTTCCTATTTCCATCTTGCGGAACGGACCCATTTCTACCCCCAATGCATTTCCCCTCGGATATCTGATTCCTATCGGACCTTTCTTATACAATGTTGCCGTGTAAAGCATATTCCTCAACTCCTGCTCATCTTTCGGTGCCATGAGCACGGAACCCTGTATACATCTGAAATAACTAAGATCAAGCGCTCCATGGTGTGTAGGACCGTCAGAACCAACAATACCTGCCCTATCCATGACGAAAATAACCGGTAATTTCTGCAGAGCAACATCATGCACAATCTGGTCAAAAGCTCTTTGGAGAAAAGTTGAATATATAGCAACTACAGGTATTAGCCCTTCGGATGCAAGCCCTGCGGCGAATGTTACAGCGTGCTGTTCAGCAATCCCTACATCGAAAAATCTTTGAGGAAAAGCTTTCTGCAGAATGTCCATGCCGGTACCATCAGGCATGGCGGCTGTGATGCCCACAACCTTCTCGTTCATTTTGCATATCTCCACCAAGGCTTCACCGAAAATCTTTGTATAGGCAGGCATGCTCCCCGGTTTTTGCGGTGTTTTACCTGTCACTTTATCAAATGGTGTTGATGCATGAAATTTCTGGTAATGTGTTTTTGCGGGTTCGAATCCCCTGCCTTTCTCTGTTATCACATGCAGAAGTATCGGACCACCCAGGTCCTTTACCTCTTCCAGTATCTTAACCAGGTTCACGATATTGTGTCCGTTGATAGGACCAAAATATCGGAAACCCAGTGCTTCAAAAAGCATTCCAGGAGTTATTACACCTTTGATACCTCCTTCGATCTTGGAAGCAATATGCTTTATCCTGTCACCTATTTTTTTATCAAGCTTTCCGGTAGCTTCCCATACATACTTCTTGAACCTGTTATAAGTCGGGTGAGCAAGAAATTCACTGAAATAATTTTGAAACGACCATACATTAGGGGCAATGGACATCCTGTTGTCATTTAAAATGACAGTAATATCTTTCTTCAGTATACCGATATTATTCATGGCTTCATAAGCCATCCCGCCTGTCATGGAACCGTCACCGATTACCCCGATCACCTTATATGTTTTGTTAAGAAAATCCCTCGCCGTTGCAATTCCCAATGCTGCCGATAATGATGTACTTGCGTGACCGGCACCAAATACATCGTATTCGCTTTCGCTTCTCTTTAGAAACCCGCTAATCCCCCCCTTTTGCCTGATAGTCTTTAGCTGTTCCCTTCTGCCTGTTATGATCTTATGTATGTATCCCTGGTGCCCAACATCCCAGACTATCTTATCCGTTGGCGTATTGTAAACATAATGCAGGGCTACGGTAAGTTCCGCTACTCCAAGTGAAGCACCAAGGTGACCGCCTATCTTTGAAATGGTATCGATGAGATAGTCCCTGATCTCGTCTACCAGAATTTTTAGCTCGGTCAGTTTAAGCTTTTTCAGATCGGCAGGTGAATTAATGTCATTGAGAAATTTATACTGCGTTTCCATTAATTTTATTGTTTATAATCTTTAATTTCAAAATCACCCTTAAGGTTTTTATTGATCTCTTTTATCCTCAGTTCGGCACCGGCGAGCTTATCATAGCAAATTTTTGTAAGAGATAAACCCTCTTCATATAGTTTTAAAGTTTCATCCAGGGCTATATCTTCACTTTCCAGTCTCTCCAGGATTTTTTCGAGGCGTGAAAATGATTCTTCGAATGTTTTTTCTGTTTTCTTTTGTTTTGCCATCGGACTGCACTAATCGGTTATTTTTGCTGATTTTTTATTATCATGAAATTTTATCTGTACATCCTCGCCTCTCTTAATTTGTTGGGCTCTTGTAACCAATTTACTGAAATCAAGAGAAAAGCTCAACTGACCTTCTGACTGTCCATCCACATTCTTATAGACAAGAGCATACCCCTTCTTTAGATTATTAACCGGGCTTATATGATATAATGTTTTTTTGTAATAATGTATCTTATTTTTTAGGTCTGTTATTTTAGATATTGCCAGATTTGGCATTAATCTTGACATTTCGTCAAGCTTCTGGTAATAGTTGTAGATAACATCCTTTGGGTGATTAAAATAATAATTATTTTCTATTTCTTTTACGGAATTATATAAGCTTGATACTCTGTTTTTTACATAATTATTATAAAAATACGAAAATTTACTAAGACTATCAATCAAATCATTAATATCAGGGGTTATCAATTCAGCTGCAGCAGAGGGTGTGGGAGCCCTGAGATCAGCTACAAAATCGCAAATTGTAAAATCGATCTCGTGACCAATAGCGCTAACTACCGGTATTTTATATGCATATATAACTCTGGCTAGACCTTCATCATTGAACGGCATCAGGTCCTCAAGCGAACCTCCGCCCCTGGTCAATATAAGCACATCTATCAATGGTAGCATCTTAGACCTGATCATTTTCTCAATATCCTTCAGGGCAGTTATTATGTTTGACGGTGCAGTGATACCCTGTACTGTTACCGGATAAAGAAATAAATTAAGCACCGGGAAGCGGCGTTTGACGATTTTTATAAAATCCTGAAGAGCAGCGCCTGTCCTTGAAGTTATTATAGCCGCATTTTGAGGGTAGGGCGGTATCGGTTTCTTTTTTGATTCATCGAACAATCCTTCTTCGAACAGCTTCTGCTTAAGTTTCTCAAACCTGAGCTGGAGTTCACCCGCACCCTGCGGGTTCAATTCCCAAACTTCTATCTGGTATGTCCCTCTGCCGGCAAATACATTTATCCTGCCTTTAACAACCACCTGTATACCGTCTTCAGGAGTAAAGAGAAGCGATTGATTTCTGGTCTTCCACATCACCGCCTGTATCTGTGAATTCTCATCTTTTAACGTGAAATAAAAATGACCCGATTGTGAATGAACCTTAAAATTTGATATCTCCCCGATCAGGTTCACGTAACGGAAATTTTCTTCGAGTAAAAACTTGATTTTCGAGTTGAGCTCTGTAACGGTCAGTATGTTTTCCAGACCACTCATTTTATCTGGTGAAATTAAGAATTAAATTTTCCACAGCCCAGCCCCCTTTGATACTTACATTCTGCGGATATATATAAAAAGGTTCCGAGTACCTGAACGGGAATGCACTGCCGTAATCATATTCACCTGTTCTTTTTTCATCAAGAAAAGAAAATACTGAATAATCTGCTTCAAGTATACTTTTCAGATCGAACAGAGTATCTTCAATCATAAATGAATATTTTACCTGCGGCTTTAATTCAACAGAAGTAAGTTTGACCACTGCCGGCACCACACTGGTATCGGCTGAAACTATATCGCTGCCCATCCTGTATATCACGCCCTTGAGTTCGCCGTAAGAGTTTGGTGAAATTGTACTGTAATCCAGCATATATTTGTAAGTAGAATCACCCATTATTTTCAGACTGAAAGAAAGAATGTATTTACTGTTATAATTATATTTTTCCGGCGGGAAAATTTCGACAAGCGAATCATTAAGCCAATTATATATGATCTTGATGTTCCTGTTGTTTTCGTCTGACACATGTAAAGAATTAATGAGGGTCTCTCTTGCCGGTTTGAATTTATTAAAGAACAAAAATATGCTTTGATCGGTCAATACATTTTTATAACCATTTTCAATCGAGCTGTAAATAATATCAAGTGAATCTTTGAAATAATCTGTCATATCGGGAGAATTGCCGGGGGACTGAACTTTTTTTATATCACGAAGATAGAAATTAATATTTTTTATGTTCGATGAATCATACAAAACGAAGTCATACGGAAGAACCCCGTAGCTTTCTCTATCAACTGTGTACAGGAGATTTTTATCATCATCATCTACTGCTATGATCCGGTACTTTCCGGACGATAAGTTTGTCAGGATATATTCACCGGTTGGTGATGTTTCAGTTATATAATCAGAGGTTCTTTGTGAGGGATTGTATGATGTATCACTTACCAGCTTGTACGCAAATACAGTTATATTTTTCCTACCATTATTGAAAACTTTTCCTGAAATGGAAGCTGTATCTATTTTACCTCCCGTTGCAAAGGCAAATGTGATCGGTTCGGTCAGTGCATTTCCGTGCAGATCCTTTAAAGAAGTGCTTACATTAATAACGAAAGTTTTATTAGTGTCAATGCTATGAAAGGATTTAGCAAAAACGATCTCAACCTCTTTTCCGCTCCATTTGTATTCAATATCCCCTTTATAGGGGGGTGATATCCGGATAGCATCCTGAAAGCTTCTTTTATCCACATATTTATCGAATTCAATATTTATGCTATTACCCCTGAAATTGATGGTATTCGGTTTTGGGAATTTTGATAAAATTTTGGGAGGTACTTTATCCTCTTCGCCCCCACCCGGAGGAAGCTGGTTAGCGCATCCAGAAATATATAATATTAACAAAAATAAACAAGATTTTAGCAGAAATAAATAGAAAATCTGGAATTTTAGCGTTTTATGCATTTCTTTGGCTATAATATAGTAAATTTAATTATTTTATTGAGGATATAAATTAATATTAAAGTCAAAAATCACCTAAATACGGTATTGCACTAACAATTATGATTAACCATATTTACTGCAGTAATTAACTAGATTTCTTAACTAAATACGCTAACAAAAGGAGGATATATGAAAAGATTGAGACACTTAACCGGTGCGATAGTGTTCTTTTCATGCTTCCTCTTATTATTTGGGACCGCATTATCACAGGATACCAAGACTAGTGAATCGAATAACAAAGAATTAGGACTTGCAGGATATTCAAACGAACCAATGAGCGGATACTGGAAACTAACTAACTCAAATACCGAGATTGCAAACCTTGAGAAACACACCGAATGGTCAACTGAGACCGGAACCTTGACTGCAACCACAAACTGGGATGACAACCATAAAATAGAACATACTATCAGTGCAAGCTTCAGGTGGGATAACCCTCCTGAAAAAATGATCCCGGGAGGCGATGTGAAAATTCAAGGTACTTTTGTCAACAATGAATACAGCTCTATCGGAAGAATACTATACGGCTTACTGGTTTCTATCGGAAACTCAGGAACGAAATTTTTCAATGTGAAAACTGATGCTTCACAGGTTCTTCTGATCAATAAAGATTACAAGCAGCACAATTCCGAAGTGAAAGACGGTTGGTTTTCAGCACCTAAACATTACTTGGGAGAAAGCACATGGATCCAGATAATGGTTGACTGCTACATAGGACAGGACCATTACGTTACGACTTATGTCTATAACTGGATCGAGTCATCGCCAATATAAATAAGTTTCTGCTATTAACAGCAATAGCTGTATTCCCTACTAATTAGCAGATGAAACGGGGCTTAACAAAGTTAAGCCCTTTTTTTTTATATAGACTGAAGCACTTAAAAAAAACAGGACCCGCGCGAGCCCTGTTTTTTTAGTGGAGTGGATGGTGGAAATGAGAGAAAATTGGCAAATTATCATTGCGAGCTTCCGGGGTCACCGGATACCGAAGCAATCTAGATTTGTAGAAGAAGATTGCTTCGTGACGTCATGCTCGCAATGTCAATTTGTCAAAAAACAAAATTGTTTGACGTCAATCGTAAATAAGTATAAAATATTATTTTTCTTTTTCCGTTTAATCCATTTGCCTCCTCAAAAATGCCGGTTTGTCATCCTCTTTTATTTTAATATCATCAGGGTCGAAATCAAGATCTATGTCGAAGTCTTCATTCTTTGCCCTTATCTCACGTATCTCATCGCTCTTCAGAAGGTCTTTTCTTTGCACGGTCGGAATATCATACTGTTGAAGCTCCTTATTTGTGGTCGGGATCTTAATAATAACAGGCTCAGCATTCTTATTAATTAGCAGGTTCTTCACAGTTGCTGTCTCTTCAGCAGGGAATGTATTCAGCTGTTTTTGTTGTGCTGCATTGAATCCGGTTGCTATAATCGTAACAATGAGCTCATCTTCCATTCTTTCATCATTTACCACTCCCCAGATGAGCTTTCCGTATTCACCTGCAGTCTGGCGTATAAGCTCCGTCATTTTTTTCAGCTCCGATATTTTGAAATTATTATCGGCAATAATGTTGAGCAGGATCGATTTAGCACCCTTGATAGAAATACCCTCCAGTAAAGGATTATCGATAGCCTCGCCGGTAGCCCTGATCGCTTTATCCTCACCTTTAGCGTAACCGATGCCCATGAGTGCATCACCCATATCACGCATTATCGTCTTAACATCTGCAAAATCTACATTCACTTTTCCACGTTTGGTTATGATATCTGAAATGCCCCTCGTCGAATTGTACAGCACATCATCTACCTTTTTAAAGCTGGTGTCAAAGCTGATGTCATCGCCAAAGACAGAAAGCAGTTTTTCGTTCGGAATAACGATGCATGAATCGACCTCCTGCTTCAATCTTTTAAGTCCTTCCTCAGCGATCTTGAGCCTGTCATGACCTTCGAAATCGAACGGTTTGGTTACAATACCGACAACGAGGGCACCTGTAGCTTTGGCTATCCTTGCTACAGCAGGTGCACCGCCGGTTCCCGTACCTCCGCCCATTCCGGCAGTAACGAACACCATATCCGCACCCCTGACAACCTGTTCTATTTCTTCCCTGCTTTCTTCGACAGCTTTTGCACCCTTCGAATCGTCCATCCCGGCACCAAGCCCGAGTGTCGTGTTTCTACCTATTTGGATCTTAAGTTCTGCTTTGTTCTTTTCCAGGTCCTGCGTATCGGTATTCATTGCTATGAAATCGACACCTTCGAGACCTTTATCTATCATGTTATTGATAGCATTACCTCCGGCACCTCCAATACCTACTACCTTAATTTTGGCACCACCGGTGTTTTCAGTAACTAATCTGATTGACATATTATTTTCCCTTTCTTTTCCCCATCCTGGGAATAATTAAGTTATTAATTATAAAAAATTCTTTGTTCATTCTCTATTATGGTTTTATAGTTCGTCGAACCACTGTTTGACCCTAAGGAGGATATTTTTCAATCCCGGTTTTTTTCTGCCCCTGCTCTTGGCAGATTGTTTCTGGTCCAGATATTTTAACCTGTGCAGTATCAATCCTATACCTGTAGCATATATTGGACTTTCCACTTCTTTGATCAGCCCGCCCCCAATCTCCGTGGGAATACCAAGATTTACTTCGGTTCCGAGCACCTGCTGAGCAAGTTCTCTTGTACCTTTCAGCAGCGACCCGCCACCGGTTATCACTACGCCTGCCGGCAGATAATTTTCTATCCCTGATCTTTTAATCTCCTGCGCAGCCAGTACGAAAAGCTCCTCCATCCTTGCCTGAATGATACGTGAGATAATACTTTTATTTATTTTAAGTGGTCTCCTCCCCTTGATCCCCTGTATCACTACTACATCATCATTTATAATCTCCGAGATCAAGGCATAACCGTGCTCTTTCTTAACTCTTTCAGCTTCCTTTTCATCAATGCCCAGTGTTTCACTGATATCATTGGTTACCTGGCTCCCGGCGATGCCGATACCGGCAGTATGCTTGATTACACCCTTCTTAAACACCGCTATATCGGTAGTACCGCCGCCGATATCAATCATTGCCACACCGACCTTTTTTTCCGACTCGTTAAGAACAGCATACGAGGAAGCAAGCGGCTCGAGAACTAGGTCATCTATATCAACACCCGCAGAATTCACGCAATTTGAAAGATCGTCTATCTGCGAAACAAGACCGGTAAGAATATTTACCTTTGCCTCCATTCTTAACCCGAACATTCCGACAGGCAGGTCGAAAATCCCGTCCTTGCCGTCAATGATGAATTCCTGGGCAATCACGTCAATTATTCTTTCATCTTTGGAAAGTCTCAGGCTCCTTGCACTGTCATAAAGCCTTTCAATATCATCTTCAGATATTATCCTGTCAGGATGTGAAATAGCAACTATCCCTTCGGACTGGATGCACCTGATATGCGGTCCGGCTATGCCCACAGTGACAGAATTAATATCGATCCCGGATTTCAGCTCGGCTTCCTTGAGAGAGGTTCGGATAGACTCTATAGTCTTTCCCGGGTTTACTACCATACCTCTAGATAACCCCGTCGATGGTGCATGACCCACACCGAGTATGTTCAGCCTGCCGTCTTCCCTTATCTGCGATACGATCGTACATATTTTAGTTGTACCTACATCAAGACTTACAATAATATTCTCAATATTTTTTGACTTCATAGATTTGTATTATTCAGTTGATGAAATATTGTTGTTTTTTACTACTATTATATCGTTATACCTCAGATCCAGATATTTGAACGAATATCTGACACGGTATACCAATACCTGTTTCAGAAATTCATCCAGATATATAAGCTTCTGTTTTATGGCATCCCGAAGTGTCTGACACGTAATGTCCTTCTTGAAAACATCATCAATCACCTTTCCTCTGGTATCTATATTTTCATAATCGATCAGATATATCGGCGTTGCATCTTCCAATGAATAAATTACTATACCTGTTGTATCGGAGAAATTTATTTCCGATATATAATTGTAAAGTATCCTGTCGATGCGCGCCGATTGCTTTATTATATAATGAGCGATCTTCAGGTTCTTCATGTCATTTGACGGAACAGTATTAATATCCGATATCCCGGTCAGCCCGCTGATGACCGGCAGATCAAGATTTTTATTTTCTTTTTTGAATATATATAGGTTGAGCTGATCATCCGTAAGAAACAGTGTTCTTCCATTTGAAACTATGGCTACCGGACTTTTCTCCGCTATCTCTATCTTTATCGTTGATGATTCTTTACTGGCACTCACTTTGCTGATGTTCGGGTGTTTCGCTATCCTGTTCTCGATCATTTGCAGAGTAAGTGCGTTCGACATTATTAGTGAATCTGACAGTTTGGCAAAATCAAATATTTCTTCTTTAGAGAGAGTAACATTGCCTGACATCTCAACTTTCCTGATATTGGTTTTATCTTTCCAGTATCCCGAAAGCACTATGCCGGAGACGGTGAACAACAGAACGATTATGAACAGCAATATTACCTTCATTCTTCTCATTCAAATGTTCCTTCCTCGAAACCAACAGGTTTTATTTCTAGCTCAAGCTTGATGCCCGTTTTTTCTTTTACTGTCCGCCTAACGAGATTTATCAGCTCGACAACATCTCTTGCCGAAGCTTTATCATAATTCACAATAAAATTGGAATGTTTGGCCGAGACCATCGCACCTCCGCAGAACATTCCCTTCAAGCCGGATTCCTCGATCAATTTTGCAGCATAATTCCCCGGAGGATTTTTGAACACACAGCCTGCATTAGGTATCTCGACCGGCTGCGTATCATTACGCTGGCTGATCCATTGTTTCCGTAATGCATTTAATTCTTCGGGATCCCCTGCCGGCAGCGAGAATGTACCTTCGATTATAATGGAATTTTTTAAATTCGAATTTCTGTAAACAAACCCGCAATCCTCTCTCGGCAAAATCCTGATCTCTTCGTTCTTTATTGCTTTCACTTCCGTAATATATGTTGACGTCTCCCCGCCGTAGCATCCGGCATTCATTACCAGTGCGCCGCCGATAGTAGCAGGTATACCGGCAAGCATCTCGACACCTGCGTATCCGTTCTGGATGCAGAAATCGACGAATCTTGCCATCTTCGCACCTGCTCCGCTTATGATCTTGCCGTCCTCGTGCCTGAGATAACCGAATCCCGCCTCAAGATTAACAACCACACCCCTTATACCCTCATCGCTGATGAGCACATTACTTCCGTTTCCCATGATATAATAGGGTAAGCCTATCTTATTTACATACTTTATCATGTTCAAAAGATCTTCAGCATCTACAGGTTCTATGTAATAATCTGCAACCCCGCCGATACGGAACGTAGTGAACCTCGCCAGGTTTTCGTTCAGCGAAATATTACCTTTAAAAAATTCTTTTATTTCAGCTATTGATATCAAATTATTGGTTCGATAAATTTCTTATGAATTCATCACAAAAGATTGTTACATCCCCGGCTCCCTGGAACACTATAATATCGTTAGCCTGAACGCTCTTCAATAATTTCTTCCTGAGTTCATCTTTATCCGAAATATATTCAGCCTGAACATTCATCTTTTTAAGCTCATCATATATCAGTTTGCTTGTAATATTTTCAATAGGTTCTTCTCTAGCGGGATATATATCGAGTAAAAAAACCTTATCAGCAGCAGCAAGCTGAAGAGCAAACTCCCTGTAAAAGTCCCTCGTTCTTGAATACAGGTGAGGCTGGAAAACGGAGATCAACCTCATGTTTTTCGATGCCTCCTTCAATGCCCTCAGGCTCATCTCTATTTCTCTCGGGTGATGGGAATAATCGTCATAAACCTGAATATTATTCTCTTTATATTTCAGCTGCAGTCTCCTATCAACGGTATGGAAGCCCTTCATGCTTTTTCTGAATTCATCAAATTCAATGTTCAATATTTTAGATACTGCAAAACAGGCTGTTGAATTCAGAACATTGTGCCTCCCTATAAGTCCAAGCTGAATATTTTTATAAGACCTGTAAGAATTGATCAGTGAAAATGATATCTTATCTGACCTGAAATTGTAATCCGTTATCTTCAAAAAGTTTGTATTATCGAATCCATAAGACATCTTTTCACCCGTCAAGGACTGAACAGTGCTTTTTACGTTCCTGTCATCGCCGCAATAGATTATACGGGAACCGGGCTTTGTTTTTCCGCAAAAAGTCTTGAAAGCATTTTTAATATCATCAAGGTCTTTGTAGATATCAAGATGGTCTACATCGATATTCGTTATTACTGCGATATTCGGTTTTAATGCGAGGAATGATCTGTCATATTCGTCTGCCTCTACCACGGCATAGTTGCTCTGTCCCATCCGGGAAGCAGCCCCTTCAAAAAGAGGTACATTCCCGCCAACGAAAACCAGCGGGTCTAATCCCGAATCTATCAAAACTTTAGCTATCATTGCCGTAGTTGTTGTTTTCCCGTGGGTTCCCGATACCGCAATCAAATACTTGTCATTAACTATTTCACCTAGGATTTCTGCCCGTTTGATAGTTTTTATGTTTAATTCCCGGGCACGAATCATTTCCGGATTGTCCTCATGAACTGCTGATGTGTAAACAACGGTATCAATAAAAGTGCTTATGTTATTTTTTGAATGACCGATAAAGATCTTCGCACCGAGGTTTTTTAACCTGTTAGTGATGTTCGAATCTGTAATATCGGAACCTGAAACATTGTATCCGTTGCGTAAATAGTACTCTGCAAGTCCGCTCATACCTATCCCGCCTATACCTATAAAGTAAATGTTCTTCGTATTGTCTATTGCTGTAATAGGGATCATATTAAGGATGTACCGGATTTTTTATTCTTAAAAATTCTCTTATTAATTCGGAACCGTGTTCGAAATCATTAGCCCTTATTCTTAGCCATTTCTTCCTGTTTCTGAGCTTCAACTTTATTATTCTGTAGGGCATATCTTCACGTCTTTTTCTTTTTCTTCCAATTTTAATATTCAATATCTCATTATTCAAAATTTCCCTTTTACCGAACCTGTTCTTCAGGACAATCCTGTCAGTCAACAGTATTATCTGCCTGCCACGTATAAAATTCAATAATACGAACAGGAATATTATCGGTATAAAAATTATAAATATATAAATGATCGGATCGTTAAATACGAGTTCAAACTTTTCTTCGAAGAATTTTCCTTTTATCAGAGCGTACAGGAAGAAAAAAACCAGATACAGCACTAGAGTCTGGTAGTAAACATCCATCCGGTATTTGTATACCTTCTCTTCCATTTAATTTTTTTTAAAGTTTATAAAATCATTCAAGAAATTTGCAATTTTCAGTGCCGCATCCTTATCGCCAAACCTCTCAATATTTTTTTTCATGAGAGCACGTTTGTTCTCATCTTTCATTAATTCCAGTATTTTATTCTCGAATTTATAATTAAGCTCGTTATCCGTTACCATTTCTGCCGCACCGGCATCCACCATTGCTTTTGCGTTTTTTTCCTGGTGGTTATCCGATGCAAATGCATATGGAACGAATACGACTGCGGAACCGAAATATGCAGCTTCCATCATTGTCGATATCCCCGACCTGCATACTACAAGGTCTGCGGATGAATATGCGTAATCCATATTGTCTATGAACTTGAATAGTTTTATCCCGGGAAGCTCTTTTATCTTTTCGGAAATCGTCTTGTAATCCCTGTAACCGCTCTGCCAGATTATTTGTATGTTGTTATTAATCAATTCCTCTGCACAATCCAGTAAAGCTGTATTTATGGAATTTGCACCCTGGCTTCCTCCGAAAACGAACAGGGTCTTCAGTTCGTCTTGCAATCCGAAGAACTTATTGGCTTTATAACGGGGATAATGCCTCAGGGTGCTTCTTACTGGGTAAGGCATGACCTCAAGATTATCCTGCCGCTTAAAATATTTTTTAGATCCTTCGAAATTCAATATCACTTTATATGCCTTTGATGCGAGCGCTTTCACCGTTAAGCCGGGGAAATAATTTCCTTCGTAGAGCACCGAAGGAATACCGAGCTTATATGCCGCTCTCACAACAGGTCCCGAAACGTATCCGCCAGTACCGAATACTACCTGCGGTTTGAACTCTTTCAAAAAATTTTTAGCTTTTTTTGTAGACCTTATCAATTTATAGATTACATTTATATTTTTCGGGCTCAAGCTCCTGTAAAAGCCCCTGATATCCAGTGTTAATAGACTGTATCCGCACTTCGGAATTATTCTTTCTTCCATTCGTCCTTTAGCACCGATGAAAATTATCTCCGCTTTTTCGTTTTGCTTTTTTAGAGCATCAGCAACCGCAATGGCGGGAAATATATGCCCGCCTGTTCCGCCTGCCGCAAAAACAATCCTAGCCGTCATCTTCCTCAATCGTATTTAACCAGATCGCCTCTTTAGAATTCGTTCTGTTAGTCGAAATATTCAGGAGTATGCCAACAGCTATTGAATTAAAGATGATGGATGTACCGCCGTAGCTCATAAAGGGCAGTGTCACACCGGTAGTAGGTACGATCCCCGAAGCAACCATCATATTGATCACTGCGTTTATAACTATTGTTATCGTAATTCCAAATGCCAGATATTTACCGAAATCTTCATCTATTGTTTTTGCCAGCTTCAATCCTCTGTATAAAAATATTCCGAACATAAGTAATACCAGCGTGACACCAATAAACCCGTATTCCTCTCCGACTATAGAGAAAACAAAATCATCATAAGACTGGGGCAGGAAAAATTCTCTCTGGTTAGAGTTGCCGGGTCCCACGCCTATCAACGCTCCGTTCCCAAATCCTATAATTGCCTGAGAAAGCTGGTAACCTGCATCACTGTTCACTGTCTGACCCGAGAACGCAAATATCCTGCTCAATATATACGGCTTTGAAAGAACGAATATGGCAGCAAGAGGGATTATCGATACAAAAGTAATAAGTATATGCTTAAACTTTACTCCACCCACAAACATCACCATCATGCTTGTTACAAGTACGATCGCTGCAGTAGAAAAATTCGGCTGGATCACAATTAGAGTAACTATCAGCATGACATAAAATATCATGGGAAGATAGGAGTAGTACAGGCTCGAGATATAATCTTTTTTCTTCGAAAGCATGTAAGCTAAATTTATAATGAGTGCGAATTTTACAAAGTCAGCCGGCTGAAAGCTTAACCCCGCAAAATGTATCCAGCGGCTCGCTCCCTTGGTTGTTTCAACCCCTGCAACCAGCAGGTATAAGAGCGAGATAACTGCGGCGAACATGAGAAACTTCCTGTACCTGATAATGTGCCTGTAGTCTATCCGTGAAAAAAGAAATATCATGAATATTCCTGCACCCGCCCTAATAAGATGGTTCTTGAACAAGTAAGAGCTGTCACCGTTCAGCTTAACCGACCAGCTGGATGAAGCACTGTACACGACACCGAGACTGAATGCGATCAGTGCGATGACCGGCAATAGGATCCATATATCTATTTTATTTATCTTGCTGCCCATTTAGAGATCAAAGCTCATTTATTATTCTCTTAAACTCCCTGCCCCTGTGCTCGAAATTATCGAACTGGTCAAAGCTTGCACAAGCAGGCGAAAGGAGCACTATGTTATTTTCTCCGGCTGCTTTAAAAGCTTTTTTTACTGCATCGGTCATGTCATCAGCCAGAGTAGTTGGAACTATATCTTTGAAAAAATTATATACTTTATCACGTGATTCACCGATCGCAATAATATGCTTTACATACTTTCTGACTTCCTTTTCGATTTCGGAGTAATCATTACCTTTATCCCTCCCGCCCAATATCAATATTATCGGCTCCGGGAAACCCTGCAATGCATACCAGACCGAATTTACGTTTGTAGCTTTTGAGTCATTATAAAACTTTATACTGTTCACTTTCCTCACAAATTCAAGGCGATGCTCCACACCCTTGAACTCCGATAGCGTTTTTTCGATAGAAACTTTCCCGATACCGAAGATCTTTGCTGCAAGAATAGATGCCATAGAATTATATATATTATGCTGTCCCTTTATCATTAATCCTCCGGCATCCATTATATCTTCTTTTAGATCTTCCCTGTAATAAATTATATGATTATCCTGAAGATACGAACCCATCTCATATTTGTTGCCGGGGTTCGTATTGATACTGAACGGTATCAGCCTGGCTTTAACCTTGCCGATGCTGTGTTTAATAACTTCATCGTCATAATCAAAAATGAAATAATCATTCTCATCCTGATTTTCGGCTACTCTTAATTTAGACCGGATATAGTTGTGTATTGATTTATCGTACCTGTCCAGATGATCCGGTGTGATGTTCAGGAGCATCGATACATACGGCTTAAAGCTCTTTATATTATCGAGCTGGAAGCTGCTCGTCTCCACTATTGCAACACCTTCTTCTCCTACATCATCTGCAACATCACAAAAAGCAGTTCCTATATTTCCGCATACATAAGCTTTATATCCTGCATCCTCAAATATTTTACCTGTCAGTGTGGTGGTGGTGGTCTTCCCGTTCGTCCCCGTAATTGAAATGATCTTCCCTTTACAGAACCATGAAGCTAGTTCTAACTCGCTTATAACTTCCATGCCGGCTGAAAAAGCTTTGGTTATTACAGCAGAATTCTGAGGAACTCCGGGACTTACAACCATAACTTCATTTTCGAACACCTTCTCCGAATGTCCGCCGAATTCATGCTCAATAGCATTCTCGCTGATCTCTTTGATGAAATCCTTATTTATTTTCTCGACAATACTAAAATCACTCAAAAAGACTTTATACCCTTTTTTCTTCAGGAGTTTGGCCGCAGCAATTCCACTCCTTGCAGCACCAATTACGGAAAATGACTTATATTTTGTCCTATTGATCAACATAACGGTTACCTGGGCAAGGTTGCTCCTACATTTAACCCAATTCCCTGATATCGTCTATCATCGAATTCCCGCAGGTAAATGAAATATTTTAATTCCACCATAACATTGAAATCATAATTTTTAAAGAACACAGTACCGAGAATGATATTAAGTCCGAGACCGCCCCTAGCAGCGATGGAACCACCGCCCGTATCTCTCTCCTTGCCTATAAAATGAAGCCCTAGTCCGCCGCCGACGTATGGATCTATTTCAGACTTGTTAGACGGACCCAGGAACGGATAAAGTACATTCAGATCGATACCGATATCAGTAAATACCGGACTGGTTTTAAATCTCAGCGGCACGCTGATCTCAGCGAAAAAATTATCTCCCACATATTTTCCAAAAACTTCCAATGCTATCATCTGATTTCCGTTATAATCTCCCTGCAAAAAGAACATCCCGAACTTACCCCCATAGGTAAAATATATTTTCTTCGTGGGTTTCTGTGTCAGATCGAACAAAGCACCCGACGTTTCTTTTTCTTTTAGCGTAAACTTTTTCATTTCTAAATCCTGTGCGATAACATTTGTATGCTCCAGAAAAATAAGCGTGGTTATCAAAAGAGCGGTTATTATATTATTATTATTCATTTTCATATTAATTATTTATTGTTAGTTATCTTACTTTGAAAGTTGCAAAAGTAATGATTGCGAGTATAACTGCAACGATATAGAACCGTGTTACGATCTTTGGCTCCGGAATACCTTTCATCTCAAAATGGTGGTGAAGAGGAGCCATCCTGAACACCCTCCTGCCTTCTCCGTATTTTTTCTTCGTATACTTGAAATACAATCTCTGGATAATTACAGATACCGCTTCCGCAAAAAATATTCCGCCAAGTATCGGTAGCAAAAATTCTTTCTTAACAAGGATCGTAAGCGTCCCGACAGCTCCGCCTAAAGCCAGTGCGCCTGTATCACCCATAATGACCTGGGCAGGATATGAATTAAACCACAGGAAACCCAGAGACGCGCCGACCACAGCAGCACAATAGACTGTTAGCTCTCCATTCCCCGGCAGATAGATAATATTTAAATATTTGCTGTAGATCTCATTTCCTGATACATAGCTGATGAGTGCCAGTGCCATTACGGCTATTCCCACGCAGCCGATCGCCAGGCCATCCAGACCATCTGTCAGGTTAACTGCGTTCGAAGTAGCTGTAATGATAAAGATCATAATCGGTATATAATAATATGCGAAATCGAATTCATAGTTTTTAAAGAAAGGAACTGTAGTAATTGAATTTATATCTTTGAACTCGGGAAGAAAAAATATCAAGCATGATATCACCAGTCCCAGCAGGATCTGATTTAACAACTTGTACTTCGCTACAAGTCCTTTCTTGTATCTTTTAAATACTTTAAGATAATCATCGATGAATCCTACAATTCCCATCCAGACGGTTGCTATCAGTATCAGGAGAATATAAGTGTTTTTAAGGTCTGCCCAGAATAACACAGGTACCAGTATGGAAACCAGAATTATTATACCGCCCATTGTGGGTGTACCCGCTTTTACCAGATGGGATTGCGGACCATCGTCCCTTATCTCGTCTGCAACTTTATCTTTCTGAAGCTTTCTTATTATTTTCGGACCTATCCAGAAACTGATGAACATCGCCGTTATAGCAGAAAGTGCCGATCGCCACGTCAGGTATCTGAAAATGTAAAATCCCGGTGGATTTAATAATTTGTGTATTAATTCTGCCAGATAGTAAAGCATTATCCTATATTCTTCTCCTTGTCTGTATAGCTTCCGCAGCTTCTTCCATCTTCATGGAACGTGATCCTTTGATGAGCACGATATCATTCCTTTTAATTACGTTATTTAAAAATAGTATCAATGTTTCCTTCTCTGTGAAATAAAAGTTATTCTTTACTCCCTTAGCGCCTTTAAAGGTATAATAGGACTCGGGACCATAAGTATATAAGTTATTAAAACCGAGCCGTTTAACCAGCTTTCCGATCTCTTTATGTTCTTTTTTACTTGACCTGCCAAGCTCTAACATATCAGCGAGTACAATATGTTTTCTGCCGCCTATATGATACCTCTTTAAATTCTCCAGTGCTACTTTCACCGAATCGGGATTTGAATTATATGTATCATCTATTAACCAGATCCCGTTTGCATCGATAAGTTCGTTCCTCTTATTCCTGCTTCTGCTGAATTCGGACAGCGCTCGTTTGATACCCTCCGAAGGGACATCAAAGTAAAATCCCACAGCTGCCGCACATAATGCCGAATCGAAGCTCTGGGTGCCTATCATATTGAGCCTGGTGGTAATCCTTTTATTACCGTATTTGATTTCCACCACCGGGTAGAATCCGTCAAATTTTATAATTCTGCCCGATACATCACTGCCATTTCTCCTGCCGTAAGAAAATACTTTCATCGATTTACGATCTATCTTTTTATTAATATACAGGTCATTATTATTTTTAAAGAACGTTCCGTAATGATTCTTTAAATATTTTACAAGCTCGAACTCTTCTTTCATCACACCGTTAATATTTTTTAAGAACTCCAGATGCTCTTTACCTATATTGGTCAGCAGACCAAACTGCGGTTTCACTATACCGCACAGGTTCTTGATCTCATCGAAATGATTGGTGCCTATCTCTATCACACTCATATCATGCTTATCATTCATATTCAGTACGGTAAGGGGCACCCCGATAGCGTTGTTATAATTACCCTCAGTGTTGTGAACACTATACTTTTGGGAAAGAACGTATGCTACAAAATCCTTTGTAGTAGTTTTACCGTTGCTGCCCCCTACCGCTATCACTGGCATTATGAATTCATTTCTGTAGTACCCTGCAAGCTCGCCGAGCGTCCGCAGGGTATCATCTACAAGAATGAATGATTTATTTTTAAAAGAGCTCTTCTTCCTATTCCGGGCAAACCACTTTTTTTCTGCCAGTACGGCTTTGATCCCTTTACTAAAAACATCTTTAATAAAATCATGCCCGTCTAACCTTTCGCCTTTTATGGCTATAAACAGATCATTTCTTTTACACTTCCGGGAATCGATCGAAACCCCCTTAAATACCGTTTTCCCGATCGATCCCTTATTAATTATTCGTACGTTTGATATTTTTAAAAGATCATCTATATTTAATTTCATTACCTGTATCTCCCGGCAATCTCAATATCGCTCATGTGGTATCTGACTCCTTCTATCTCCTGATAATTTTCATGTCCTTTACCTGCTATCAATATGATGTCACCGGTTCTGCTTAGATTCATAGCCTTCCCGATAGCTTTTTCACGATCAGGTTCAACTTCGTAATTACCGGTTATGATGCCTTTTTTTATTTCTTCAATTATATCAAGCGGTTTTTCGAATCTCGGATTATCAGAAGTTATTATGACATGATCACTGTTCACCGCAGCTATCCTGCCCATTACCGGTCTCTTTGCTCTGTCCCTGTTACCTCCGCAGCCGAATACAGTAATTACTTTAGCTTTCAATGCCGATTCATCGAGCAACTCTCTGATAGCAGTAAGTACATTTGACAATGAATCCGGCGTATGTGAATAATCGATGATTGCAATTGCTCCGTTTGCTAATTTTATCTGGTTAAATCTTCCTGCTACAGTCTGAAAATCTGCAACCCCGTCCCGGATGACATCGCAACTAATCCCAAAATTTTTCAGGCATGCTGCTGAAGCTAGAATATTATAAACGTTGAACCTGCCTATCAAATTTGTTTCTACAGGTATCTTTATTACACCCTCACCGTTCGCAGGTACCGTCATAATAAAGCTCATTCCGCTAAAATCCATTTTTAGTTCCCCGGCTGTATAAGCGGCGCGCTTAAACCCGTACGAAATTCTCTCCGACTCCGTATCGGTTACCATTCCGCTTCCCGAATCATCATCGATATTATAAACTGCATAAGTCCTGTTATTTTTAGAATTAATTCTTTTCATCGAATCGAACAAAATTTTCTTCGTATTGAAATAGTCTTCCATATTCTTATGGAAATCCATATGCTCGGCAGTAAGATTGGTGAATACAGCCGCGTCGAAATCCAGCCCGTAAACCCTATTCAGTGCAAGTGCGTGTGAAGATACTTCCATTGTTACATATTCCACACCTTCATTGTACATGATATTGAGCAGTTCATTTAATTCCAGGCTTTCCGGAGTCGTATACTTCGTTTCTAAGATTTTTTTGTTTATGATATTTCCATTAGTACCTATCAGTCCGGTCTTCTTTCCGCTTTGTTCAAGAACATGATTTATCAGGTGGGTCACCGTAGTTTTTCCGTTCGTACCGGTTACACCTATAATTTTCATCTTTGAAGAAGGATATCCGAAATAAGCGTTGCTCATCAAAGCAAGAGTTTCACGGCAATCTTCCACTTTATAAACCGGTATATTGTTCCTGTAATTTACCACGTCTGATATCACAGCCAGGGCACCTCTGGCTACTGCATCCTTTATAAAGTCATTCCCATCCATCATGAATCCTTTTATCGCAAAAAAAACATCCCCTTCTTCGACACGATTCGAATTATAGCAAAGTTTATTGATCTCAAAATCAGATATAACTTCTTTGTCCATCATCCCGCCAAATGCTTTTTGTAGGATTTCAGAAAATTTCATAGAATCGATCTAATTATTGCTTTCACAATTGATTATCACCTGCTGATTCGCTTTTAACACTGTTCCTGCATCCGGTTTATATCCTGCGACCCTGCCTGTTCCGTTTACTTTGAAATCCACTCCCATTGATGAAAGCAATTTAATACACTTGCGTAAACTGAGTCCTCTCAGGTCCGGCATTATAACCGGATTATCTTTCTCGGGCTTGCCCGAAGCTGTAATACTGCTGCTTCCTGTTATAAGAGTTATCTTTTTTATTTTGCTGCCGTTCGCTTCATTAATTATCTTCTGGTCAACCACGACCGCATTCTTCTTCGGCCCATCGATATCATAGTCAATTTTATTATCCTTTAGTAATTTCACCGCATCACTTACTTCAAAATCAACAAGATTGATACTTAGAGGATTATATGGTTCTTCCTTACCCTCTCTGCTGTCAGCAATCTTTATCTCTGAATCTGTATTTTGCAATTCCGGGTGCAGGTAGTCCATCAGCCCGTTGAAAGATATTATTCTCTCTGTGATCCTTCGGAATATCGGCGCTGCCACCTTCCCACCGTAAAACTCACCTGTTGCAGGTGCATCCACTATCACTGCTATTACTATCTGAGGATCTTCAGCTGGAAAATAACCGATGAAAGAAGACGTATAGCTCTTTTTAGAATATTCACCGTTAACGAGCTTCTGTGCGGTACCCGTCTTGCCCGCTACTTTCATATTGCTAACCTTCGCCTCTACACCTGTTCCTCTTTCAACCACGCCATAGAGAAGGTCGGTTAGTGTTCTTGCGGTGTTCTTTGATATTACTTTTCTGATGAGGGTCGGAAGGTGCTCTTTTATTACAACTCCATCGGGGGTTGTTTCTTTCTTAATTATGTAAGGTTTCATCAAGCACCCGTCATTCGCAATGCATGAATAAGCATTCGCCATCTGGATTGCTGTTACCATCACTTCGTACCCGATCGCCATAAAACTCAAAGATACAGGCGAAAATTCTACGGGACGTTTAAGCGAACCTTTCACTTCACCCGGAAGATCCACTCCTGTAGTAATGCCGAAACCGAAATCACGCGCATACTTGTAAAATCTTGCTGCCCCCAGCTTTGAAGCTACCTGCATCATTCCAATGTTGCTGGATTGTTCCACAACCTGCTGAAATGACATACTGGTAAATTTATGCGAGTCTTTTACCTCGATCCCGCCTATCTGGTATTCCCCGCCCTGTGTATTGATTATATCGTTCTTGTTCTCTAAACCTTCTTCGAGAGATGCTGCTGCGGATACTATCTTAAATGTAGAACCCGGTTCATACAGATCCGTTAAAAATGTAAGCTTCCCTGCATATGTATCTTTGGCATCTTCACTCACGGAACGGTTCAGAAACGAATACATCCCTAGTATCTCGCCTGTTTTTACTGACATTACTACACACTTGCCGCCTTCAGCACTGTTCGCATTAATACCGTTCTCCAACTCCTCTTCAATTATCTTCTGGACATCCATGTCTATGGTTAAAACGATATTGTTCCCGTTTTGCGGTTCCATTCTCGGATATTCAACTGCAGGTTTTTTTCTTCCAAGCCCGTCCTTCTGCATTACCACATAACCGTCCTTGCCGGCCAGCTGCTCATCGCACTCGAGCTCCGTACCGCTAAGCCCTTCATTATCTATATCGGTGAACCCGATTATCTGCGATGCGAGCGTATTATAATTAAAAAGCCGGTGCGATTCGTTTATTTTGATGACACCGGACAGATTCAATCCCTGAAGCTTTTCCCCGTACTCCTGGTCTACCCTTCTTTCAAGCCAGACGAACGAGGTATTGTTCGTATTCAGCTTATCGAGATAATAGCTTTTGTCCTTCTCAAACACACTGGAAAATATCTCCGCCACTGAATCTTTGTTGTCCACCATATTCGGGTCGGCCGCAAATGAAAATTGTGTTACATTCGAAACCAGCGCATTTAACTTTCTATCGAAGATGATTCCCCGGGTAGGTTTTAGCGAAATTTTGCTCTCATACTGTTTTTTTGCCGCAAGCTGGTACCGGGCAGAATTCAGCACCTGTATGTTGAACAGCTTAATATAAATGCACAGCAAAAGAGCCGTAAATACACATGTGAAAAACGTTATCCTCCGTGAAGGATTAGCGTGATTGACATTTTTTGTATATTCGAACGTTTTCAATAGAATATTTATTGCTTAAGGTTGTTCAATTCCGATCTGTTTACCGATATTTTCTTCATTTTACTCGAAGAAAGGGTCAGTTTGAGCTTATCTACAGCAGTTGATTTAATATTTTCGAATGTGCTCAATCGCTCTATCTCGGTCTGCAAACCGTTATTTAATGTGACGGCTTTATTCAATTCTGTATAAATATTATTATTCTCTACTGCAAGGTTATTTACCTTTATGATATTGTATACAAAAAAGACTATTATCCCTGCAAAGGTGAAAAGAACTATAAGTACGTTGAACAAAGAGATTTTTTTCTTTCTGGTATTTCTCATGCTTTTCTCTCCGCAGCTCTTAACTTTGCGCTTCTTGCTCTTATATTAGAGCTAACCTCTTCATCCGAAGCGATAACCGGTTTTTTCGTCACAGGCTTAAGCCTTTCATCATTCCTGAAAAAATTCTTTACAATTCTGTCTTCGAGCGAATGATATGAAACTATCGCCATCCTTCCTCCGGTTTCCAGATACTCCGCCCCACCCGATAGCAGCAAGGAGAGATTTTCGAGCTCACTATTTACTTCTATCCTCAATGCCTGGAATACCTTTGAAAGATCTTTATTCAGATATCTTGGCGGTATTTTCCTTTTCAGCACTTCGACCAGCTCAAATGTAGTATCGAATTTTGTTCTATTCCTGTGATCGATAATATCCCTGGTTATCTGTTTGCTGTATTTTAATTCACCGTAATCTCTGAATATCCTGTAAAGCTCTCTTTCGTTATACGTATTTAATATTTCTTTCGCGGTCAGTGATTGCCCGGTATTCCTACCAGCACGCATATCAAGCTCTGTATCCTGCTGGTAGCTGAACCCGCTTTCATGCTCAAGCTGATACGTCGATATCCCCAGGTCTGCTGTCATACCGGAAATAAAATTCCTGCCCTTATGGCTTAAAGTATCTTCCAATATTTCTTTGATGTTAGAAAAATTATTCTCTAAAAAGATAATTCTGCCTGTGTAACTTTTTAAACTGTTCTTGCAATATTCTATTGAGTTCAGGTCAGTATCTATTGCTATTACGGTTACATCGCTGCCCGTGTTATCAAGAATGTTTTTAGTGTAACTGCCGCCTCCCAGTGTGGCATCGACGTATATTTTAGATTCAGTCTTATCTTTATTAAAGAGCAGGAGGTCTGACGTTTCTTTTAGTAATACCGGCTCGTGGTAAAAAGCATCATCCAAAGATCCTGTCCTTTCACGGAGTGTTTCCCGGAATTTTGATCATTACTTTTTCCATCACCTCTTCGTAAGTGTCTTTGTTGCCTTTCAGGTAGCTTTGATAATTTTCTTCGTTCCACAGTTCTATCTTCTCAATCTGTCCGATAAAAAGAACTTCTTTCTTAATATCTACTTTTTGAAGAAGGTCCTGCGGTATCAATATTCTGTGCTGTGAGTCTATCAAGCACTCTTCGGCATAATACATCATCTGTCGAACCATTGCTATTTCATCTCTTAAAAAAGGATTCAAACTTTCTATTTTTTTTAGTAATTTAGTCCATTCATAAGAGGGATAGAGCCATAGACAATTGTCCCTGCCAAGTATTACGTGCATCAGATTGTTCGCTTCCGGTGTGATGTGTTTTCGGAATTTAGAAGGGATTATAATTCTTCCTTTTTCATCGAGAGTATTTATGGCATGACCTTGAAACATTTGTGTTTATCCTATATTTAAGGTTTAAAAAGATAGAAAAAGAATAAATTAAAATCCTCCACTTCTCTCCACTTTCCTCCACTACAAAAATACATTTTTTTGAGTTAAAGTCAATAATAAAATGAGTTTATTTCAAAAAAATCTAAAACCCCAAAACTGCCCTTTCTAATTAGTTCCATATATTTATGTATTTATTGCGATTTTTTATTAATTATTTGAAGGGGGGTTTATAAATAAAGAATGAAAGCGGAGAACTCAGATAGGTCCGTTTTTAACTATATTATTATTTTTAACGGCTTTACTGATTTATTAAGTATCCAAAGCTTTTTTTAATTACTGAGAAATACTCAAGTTAGGATCTAACGGCTTGTTTTATGAAATTATAAGGTATGAAAGATTGAAGATTGTGATTGAAGCTTTTACAAAAAGAAATATTCCTAATAGAATTAAAATAATTCCCGCAATAATATTAAGTTTACTGATAGTTTGAGGGTTTATCCTATGTTTATTGCCTGTTATTAACTTGAGAAGTGTATAAAACCAAAAAGTTGTTCCTAATGCTGCCCCTGCTGAAAATAATACTCCTCCTGCGAATGAAGCATTGATCACCCTGTAGCTTTTCAGATAACCGACTAAAGCTATCCATGAGGCGGGGAGAGTCAATGATGACATGCATAAAAGGATGCCCATAATAAATAATCCGCCTAAAGATGATTTCGCCACCACAGGTACATTGATCCTGGTTAATTCTACCGCCCTTTCCTGAAGCTCCACCGCTTTCTCATGAAGTTCACTTATCCTTTGGGATTGCTGCATTCCAAGTTCATTAAACGATGCTTTAGAACGCATAATGATAATTCCGTACACTATGACGATCATACATCCTGAATAAATAAGTACTATCTGTATGGCGCCTGCATTCATGGAATACAACCTCCCAACAGATTCCGGCAGAAGAGAAATTAACAATGATATTCCTCCAAATGCTATCATGCAATACACAAAATCCATAAAAGCTGCCCCGATACTTATGGCAAGACCTTCTTTTATCTCATTCTTAAAACCCTTCGATATGAGCGCAAAAGCAATAGGTCCCAGCGGGGGGATCGACACAATATAACCTGTTACAACACCTGCAATAAGTGTTAATATCATTTATGATAAATTTTTTGTATCATTATTATTATAAAATGCAATGTAACAATACTTTATCAGGAATAAAATTCCTTTTTTCGGATTTCATAAATCTTGACTAAATTAATCTAAAATAACAGATTGAAAGATTTTCATTACACTTTTCTTCTAAATAAAAAATTATTATCAATACTTTATTCATCTTTAATCCTGTCTCTAACCACCCTGTTTCCCCCCTTTAATCAAAGGGGGGTTTTAGGTTAAAATTCTTAATTAATACAAAATAGTTACATAAAGAGATGGATACTTCTTTCGAATCAATACTAAAATATTACTAAATGATTTACACTTTAACCGTTCAACATCTTTATAACTTCCTCGTGCACCCTCCCGTTCGATATCAATGCATCTCCGTTATAAATACTCCGGTTTCCTTTTGTGTCGGTGAGCATACCCCCGGCTTCCTCAACACATATCTTAGTTGCAGCAACATCATAAGGTTCAGTATGCGGGTCTATCATGAATTCCGCCTGCCCTTTGATTATAAACGAATGTCCGTGGCAGTCGCCGAATCCCCTGCTGTAATAACATTTTGAAGCTATATCGAGAAATTTATTTCTGTAACTCTGCTTCAGTATATAATCCAGCCCGCCAAATATGCAGAATGAATTTTCAATTTTTTCTAAATTGGAAACCTTTGTTTTCCTGCCGTTGATAAAACATCCGTCATTTCTGGATGCATAAATGAATTCTTTTAACGCAGGCATCGAAATTATCCCCAATATTATCTCACCTCCATATTCGAGAGCGAGTAGTGTTCCCCAGTATGGAAATTGCCTGATAAAGTTCTTTGTCCCGTCTAAAGGATCTATTATCCACATGAATTCCGAGCCATTATCCTCTCTTCCGCTTTCTTCAGAGTATATATCGTGGGATGGGTATTTTTTCTTTATTTCTTTTATCAGGTACTCCTCACATTTCAGGTCTGCAATTGTAACGGGTGATTTATTTGGCTTTAATGAGGTCTTTACTTTTCTGCCGAAATA
>JBEKSX010000034.1:0-28055 GCA_049516635.1 Ignavibacteria bacterium
CAAGATTAGCAAAGCTAAGGCATCGTTAAAAATCTCAGAGCTATCTAAGGGTAAGTATGCCGTCAAGTCTGGTAAAGCCAATCTGAACGATGCTACGGTCTATCAGAGGGCACTTCTAGCGAAGCTAGAACATCGGACTAACTACGGCGAAGTTATCAGCAAGGCTGATGCCTCTCGGCGAATCTCCAAACTGCTCAAATAGCCTCAAAACGAGACTGATAAATCTTTAATATGTTTTCGTCCTTGTTCATGTTCATATAGCATAACACCAATAGGTCCGTTTTCTTTACGGATACCTTTTTCGATTAGTTTCGGAAAAAGTAAATCTTCTTCTTTACCATGATGGCATTTGTCAGCAAATGTTTTAATGAAATCAATTATTTGTGCCAAATGTACAATATTCGGCTCATTCATTGCCGATATTTGCTCCATAATATTAAGCATTAACAAAATTCCTTCGTGCTCTTGCTTTAAATCTTCAGTTGCTTTCATTTTATTATTTTTTTATATTTATTTAATTAGTAGATGATTTAATGTATTCCAAAGTTTTTCACCTTTTTTTTTCAAATCAAAACCGAAGTCAGATAATCCCCATTGAGTAACAATTAAACGCATACTTGCCATAAAAATAAAAACCATTTGATCGTTTTCGATATCATTTCTAATCTCTCCCTTTTTAATCCCTTCCTTGAAAATCTTACTAAGATTTTTTTTTGCTTCCTGCATAATTGAATAAATTATCTTTCGTAATATTACATTATTTTTATAAATACCATCAGAAAGCAAAACAATAATGTAAGATGGGTTTTTTGCAAACGCTTCTAATTGTTTACTGTATAATATTTTAAGTTTATCAGAAGATGATAAATCTAATTTTTCAATACCTCGATAAATATTAATAACATATTCTTTTAAATAATTAAGCGTATTATCCAGCAGAATATGTTTACTTTTAAAATGTCTATAAATTGCTGATTCGACGATACCCGTTTTTTCGGATAGTTTTTTAATAGTTAATCCTTGTATTCCGTTTGTTCCAATAAGCTCAATGGTATTGTTTATTATTTGTATCTGTCTCGACGTGTATTTTTGTTTTATTTTCATTTTATAAGTGAGTGAATACTCACTCTTAAATATAATATTATTTTTCCCTATAAAAAATGAAATTTTAAATTATTATTTCTCAAAAATCGTTTTTTTATATTTTTATTTTATTTAGGTTTTATCATTGAGGTAAATGTTTGAGCTTTACCAAAAGTACAATATTTTTGAGGTATGAGTGCAAAAATGCAATTGAGAATTATGCATTTTTTAATATTAATAAAAGAAATGATGTATAATTAATGTGAGGAATTCGATTTAAGATTATAAGGATTTTGCAGTATTTAGGATATATTATTAAATTCTATTATTTTTTGGTAAACGAATAATAATTTGATTCGCTACAATATACAAATATAATGATTTTGTTTTTAGAAAATTAAATTGCTATTTTAAATCAATTAAGAATGAGGTTCTCACTCTTTTATTCTTTGGAATACAAAAATGGATCCCATAAAATACCTTATAAAAACCGATAATGACAGAACTTACAGCTTGTATATTATGGAAGCTGATGAGTACCTTAAGGGGAAATTTATAGGATTGTTCTTATACTATGATAACGGCGAAGAAATAGATACGGCAGAAGACCTCTGGATCAAGCTTCGCCATAGGTTACTTTTTGAAAATTCGGTAGAAGCGATAAAGCAAAAAGTGATGGAATATGGTGATGGCAGGAATGAAAAGTACATCTTTCTTGAAGTACAAGAACCGTATCTTGTTTAAAATTATTTCTTTATAATAAAACCCCGTCTTCAGACCGGGGTTTTTTATTATAAATGGAACAAGGGAGCATTGACTCCCTTGTTTAGCTAAAATCCTATTCTAAATACTTATTATTCGCCTTCTTTTTTAGGTTCTTTCTTAATTTCCTTCGGCGGCGCAATATTTTCTATCTTCTGTTCGGGAGTCTGGTTTTCATTACTCCTCTGGTAATTTCTGTACTCTACACTATTACCGTTAGTCGGTGGAGTGTATACCCTTCTATGCGAAATTCTTCTTGAATGTCTTCTGTTCCTCTTTGAGCCTTTTCTTCTTTTAGAATATTTCTTCTTACCGGCGCTTCGTTTGTTCTTAGAACCTTTTTTCTTTTTCGAAGAATATTTCTTCTTTGATTTCTTGGTTGATCTCTTCTTAGACGTCTTTTTCGATGATCTCTTCTTCGTGGACTTTTTTCTTGATGTCTTTTTCCTGGATGTTTTCTTCCTCGGTTTTTTCTTGGCAAATTCGGTTTTTCCGGCGAGCTTGGTAGTGTTTGAGAGGCCTACTTCAGGCATACTGGAGAAACCAAAAATTAAAAGAAAAATCCAGATGAATAGAGATTTCTTGACCATCCTTATTTTCCTTTCTATTCCGTTCGAACGGAACTAATACATTATTAAATACGTTATAAAATAACCATTATTTTGCATATATTGCAACCCACTATTTTATCTTTTTTTTAAACTCCATTATAAATACCTTTGTATACATAGAACCTTTCAAAATTGTCAAAAAAGAATAAAAAAACTGTAGTCGCAGCGATGAGCGGAGGCGTGGATTCTTCTGTTGCAGCCGCTCTGCTCCAAAGAGAAGGTTATATAGTCATTGGTGTTACCATGAAGACGTGGGGATATGACGAAATCCCCGAGAGAGATTCCGGATGCTGTTCACTCGAGACGATCTATGATGCGCGAAATGTAGCGAACAAACTCGGGATACACCACTATACTGTTGATTTTACCGAAAGATTCAATGATACTGTAGTAACAAATTTCATTGAGGAATATCTTAAAGGAAGAACTCCAAATCCATGTGTGCTGTGCAACAAGGTGATCAAGTGGGGAGCACTCCTGGAAAAAGCAGAATCGCTCGGCGCAGATCATATTGCAACGGGGCATTACGCAAAAATTAATTTCAATGAAGAAACACAACGATACTTTATTTCAGCTTCAGATGATAAAACAAAAGATCAATCTTATGCACTATGGCAGGTTTCCCAGAATGCATTGAGCAGGACCCTTTTTCCACTAGGGACTTATCGTAAAACAGAAATCCGCAAAATGGCAAAAGAACTTGGACTTAAATCAGCTGATACACCTGACTCACAGGAAATTTGTTTTGTACCGAACAATAATTACAGGGAGCTGCTACAGTTCAGGATACCCGATCTTCAGAATAAGGTCGGAGAAGGCGATATCATCTATCACAATAAAAAAATTGGGATGCACAAGGGTTATCCGTTCTATACTATCGGGCAACGCAGGGGCTTAAATATATCTCTCGGCAAGCCGGTATATGTATCGAAGATAGATCCTCAAAATAACATTATTTATGTGGATGATCCTTCCGGACTCTATAACCGTGCATTTATTGCTAACAACATCAATTTGATGCTGTACGAAAAGATAGATAAACCGATGGAAGCGAGGGTAAAGATAAGGTATAAAGATAACGGTGCCCCGGCGATAATCGAACAACTTGACATTTCGAGCATAAAAGTAATATTCGATACTCCTAAAAGGTCCATCACTCCGGGACAATCTGCGGTATTCTATCGGGGTGATGACATTATAGGAGGCGGAACAATTGATGCTGTTCTGGAGTAATTTTCAGAACCACTGATTTTAAAGATTAAAATGATTTCCCGGATGAAAATGTAAATATTGTGTTATTAGTATGGAACATAATTATTTTAGAACGATATAATACTATAGGTGAATTATATTGAATAAAATTAATCTTTTTGACAATTACATTGTCTAAACTATAAATAGATATTATATGGGAAAATATAGAAAAATCGTATTTTTAGTTATTCTTTTGCCGCTTTCAAGCCTGTTTTTGTCGTGTTCGGCTTCGACTACATTGACAAGCTGGAAAGATCCTTATTACACCAATAAAGTTTCGAAGATATGTGTTTTTACATTGATAAAAGATATTGAGGTAAAAAAAACATTTGAAACTGAAATAGTTAACTCACTCAAACAAATCGGAGTACCTGCGATCACAAGCATGTCAATACTCGCCCCGAAGGAAAAGTATACGAACGAACAGATGCAAAAAATGTTCGAGGATCACAACGTGGACGCGATCCTGACACTAAAGTATACAGGTACGAAAGAGACCCAGGTTCATTACAACGGGTTTTACGACTGGTATTCCTGGGGGTGGGGATACATGTATTCACCCGGTTATACAGAAGTTTATCGGTCTGTAAAAGTAGATTGTTCATTATTTTCAGTTGCTACCGGTAAGGAAATATGGATTGCTTCTACTCGGACGCAGAATTACTGGAGCCTGGATGACCTTGCTTCATCGCTCGGGGATGAACTCGCTTACAATCTGCAGGCAGATAAAATGGTAAAATAGATCTTCTAAACTGCTGATCGGTTGAATAAAAAGATTTCTTAGATTCATATCCGGCACACTTTATAAGCTAACACATCCGTTAGAAGGCATTTAAATTTTATTTATAACCCATAGGTTCTTTTCCGATCTGTCTCCTTAAAATGCCTATCTGTCCCAGATGGTATGCCTCATGATGCATAACGTAGGCGAGGAAACCTCTTATGCTTCTCTCATCCACAGGCAGCCATGATGGTCCTTCGGCATCCAGATGGGTCCCGGTCAGATTATTCAATGCTATACTTAATGGCATCGCAATTTCATTCCATTTGGATTTTATATCTCCGAGTGTGGGATATTCTACTGCAGGATCAAATCCCTTTCCAAACACATTGAACCTCCCATCTTCTTTTATCCCTGCATAATCTTTCAACAATAAACGGGTGCCCACCAGATGTCCTGCCAGCCACTTGATATTATTTACTTTATGCTCCATCTTTTCATTTGCCTCATTTTCACTGATGTCTTTCAATGCATTATTAAACAAGCGCGTGTGGAAGTCAAACTGGATCACAAAAGTTGCAGTCATTATGGTACTAATTAATTAATATATAGATTATCCCTATAACTGATGGTCAAAGGAATTGAACCCGATAGAGATGTATATTATAAGTGAAAATCCTTACTTATCGTATTAAAGTTCCTGAAAGCGCGGCTTGCTAATCCTTGTTAAGTTAAAAATTTTTCATTACAGTAACAAACATTTACAAAACTTTTACATCCTGAAAAGAATCGTTAAGCAGAAATTGATAGCTTTGTATCTATAGTTTACCTTGTATGTTCATACTTTTTAAAATTAATAACACATATGTTCAGAACTAAACTTTTAATACCGTTCATTTGCATAACTCTTTGGGAGGGATGCAGCAGTATCGATATAACCAACAGTAAATGGGCTGACGAACCGGTCACGATCGATGGGGTGAATGGAGATTGGAAAGATAAAAACTTTGTGGTTAAAGATGAAAATATAATGGTCGGAATTCAAAACGACAGCGAATACCTTTACCTCATGCTGACAACAGGAGACAGAAACAATCAATTGCAGATACTCGGGAGAGGATTTACAGTCTGGTTGGATAAGAACGGAGGCAATGATAAAAATTTCGGGATAAAATTTCCGGTAGGACTGTTCGGATCACCTATGACATTTACGCAGGGAGACCAGGATGACAACACGGACAGGATGGATCAGATGTTTCAAAGAGCAGATGCAAATACGACGATCCAGATCCTGGGACCCGGTGAGAATGATAATCAAAGCGTCATGCTTGCCGATGCCAAGGGCATCTCAATTAAGATGGGAAGGCAAAACAGCGTACTGGTCTATGAAATGAAAATTGCACTGAAAAAGAGCAGTGATGATATATATGCGATAGGCATAAAAAACCTTAATTCTCAGATCGGAGTAGGATTTGAAACAGCGGAAATCAACAGAGACAACAAAGAGCAAAGAAATCAGAACGGGGACCAAAATCCCGGAAACCGCGGTCCCGGGAACAGAGGCCACGGCAATTTCGGACGCGGCCAAAACAGGGGTTCTATGCCCGAACCGCTCAAATATTGGGTGAAAGTAACACTGGCAGTGAAAGGTACAAATACTAAATAAGTATAAACGTGGTCTCTTCAGGTCTGCGATCTGACAATCATTACAGGTATAACCATTCTCGGCTTAGGAGTCTTGATGTAGGTATTCCTCATTATCCTCGACATGAACACGATAATGGCGAGGATAATGATGATTATAATGAAGAACCAGTTTTTGAATTTTGATTGCATGAAACATTAAATTATTTGTGTTCTGTCAGGTCTGTGACCTGACAGGCTGCCTCGAAGGGCAGCAAGATGAATAAGCTTTATTTTAAATCTTTCTTTCCCAGTCGGTTGAAACTTCAATTAAGGTTTTATTATCAAGAAAATAATTTCTAGCACTCGAATAAGGCCATTTGGTTATTTCATCTACCAACCCTGCTTTCACAGGATTATTATGTATATAATTTATCTTTTGCTTAAGAAATTTTCCAGTTACTATTAGCTCGCAATCAAATCTATCCATCCACAGTTTAGCTCCACCAGTATTAGAATTTTCTTTTAGCTTATCAATTAATGTTATATTTTCTTTTATCACTGATTTTTTAAATATCTCTTTTGCTGTATATTTTTTAAAGTCACGCATAAAATCTGAAATACTCTCGTTTACTGGCATGTCAATAATCAAGTGTATATGATTTGGCATTATGACATAAGCAAACAAAGATGACGAGTGCTCTGCTAGTAAATACTTTAAAGAATTAATTACGATCATTGTAAAGTTTTCATCTACAGCCAGAATATTTTCAAAATTTGCCACTGTAGTCGTGATGAAATATATATTATCTGTTAATTCTAGCTTTTCTCTATGTCTTCTTGTCATTATAATCTATAATTGACCCCGTAACGGGGTCGTGTCAGGTCTCAGACCTGACACAACTTGTTAAATGGTTCTTTTCCTCCTGAACCAGAAATACAACGGTATCCCTATCACGACCAGCACCAATCCGAACACTGCATTCCTCACATTCTCCTTAAAGCTGAAAATTACGAAGAAAGTAGAGAATAAAACAAACAGGAACGGAAGCCACGGGTAACCGATTACCCTGTACGGTCTTTCGGCATCGGGCATTTTTTTACGGAGGACAAACACTCCCCACGCGCCTAGTCCGTAAAATATCCATGAAACAAATATAAGCATATCCGTTATCTGGTCAAATGTTCCCGTCATTACTATCAGCGATGACCAAAAACCCTGCACCAGTATTGATACTCCCGGCGTGCGGTATTTGTGATGGACATCCTCGAGCTTCTTAAAGAACAAGTCATCCTTTGCCATAGCATAATACACTCTCGCCGAAGCAAGTATGGTACCGTTGGTTGTTCCGAAGGTAGAGATCATAACTGCAACAGCAACGAATGCACCGCCCCAGTTGCCAACCACAGCTTTCATTGCATCAGCTGCAACGAGTGTGGATCTTGAAATAGCATCAACCGGAAGAACATAAACGTACGCCAGATTTACTACCGTATAAATGAATATGACTAACCCCACCCCTATAATCATTGCTCTTGGAATATTTCTCTGGGGCTGTTTTATTTCCGAACCCAGATAGGTTATGTTATTCCACCCGTCATACGCCCAGAATGCACCGCTTAAAGCAAGGATAATTGCACCCAGCAGTGTTCCCGATGGGTATTGAAATGCAGAATTAATGAAAGGTGAAAAATGCGATACATTACCCGTTCCTGCAGCCAAGGCAAATATTACAATGAAAGCTATAGCCAACGATTTTAAGATTGTGAAAACGTTATTCACCATTCCTCCGAGAACAACGCCGAAATAATTAACGAGAGAAAGGAACATGATCAGTATCACTGTTCCCATTTTTAAGCCTATATCCTTCAGTGGATAACAATCGAGCACACTCACCCCAGCAATAGGAACGGAAAACCCCCACGTCTCCCACTGCTGTGAAAAGTGCGGTGCAGGAAAAAAGTATTCCAGGTAACCCGTAAAAATGTATGCTATGGCGGCTATCGACCCGGTCTGTATAACTGCAAATATCGACCAGCCGTAAATGTACCCGGTAAACTTCCCGTACATCTCCCTGAAATAGACATACTGCCCGCCTGCATTGGGAATTAATCCTGTGATTTCAGCGTTAGTTAATGCACCGATAAGTGTCATCAATCCTGCAAAAATCCAGATCGCTATCATGATTCCCGGTGCTCCAAGCTCAGCGGACATTGGTGCGGATTTTTTGAATATGCCTGACCCGACCATTGCACTTATCACAACCATGATCGCCGTGAACAGCCCGAGCTTTTGCAGAAGGGAAGGATTTTGTTTAATTTTATGTTCCATAAATTAAATTAATTCAGCGAATTACATTCGGTACACAGAAAGTAATGTAAACTACAACTGTCATTCTGAGGGAGCTTGTGACCGAAGAATCCCGTGTTATTTTAACTTGAGATCCTTCACTCCGTTCAGGATGACAGCCGTTTCAATAGTGTACAAATTATTCTAAAACAATTGTATATTAGTTTATAAGTTATTAATTTTACCAAAATTTTACAACTCAAATAATAAAAGGAAAAGCAAATGGGCATAGCATTAGAAATCATCCAGTTCTTCGACGATTCGGGGCGTGAAATGGTTCACCGCGAACCGGCTGACGGTTCATCCGATATCAAAATGGGTGCGCAGCTTATCGTTCAGGACGCACAGGCTGCAGTCTTTTACAGGGACGGTAAAGCACTCGACGTCTTCAATGCAGGAAGGCATACACTAACAACAGAAAATATTCCTATCCTCACAAAACTCCTCTCGCTGCCTTTCGGATTCAAATCTCCTTTCCAGTCAGAGGTATATTTTGTTTCAATGAAAAAGTTCATCGACCTTAAATGGGGAACAAAATCACCTATCAACTTCCGTGACAGTGAACTGAACTACGTTCAGCTAAGGGCTTCGGGGAAATTCTCCATCAGGATAACCGACCCGAGACAGTTCATAATGGAAATTGTAGGGACACAGGGCAAATACACCACTATGGAGATAGAAGACTACCTGCGTGATGAGATTGTTTCAAGATTGAATACCGTTCTGGGCAAAAACCTTAAAACAGTTTTCGAGCTCGGTCAATATTATGCCCAGATAGAAACCGCAACCAAAGCTGAAGTGACGGATTTCTTCAATTCGATGGGAATTGAGCTTACGGACATCATCATCGTGGGCATAGTGCCGCCGGATGACGTACAGGAAAAGATAAATGAGAGAAGCTCTATGGCGGCAGTCGGCAATCTGGATCAATACATGAAGTTCAAGACCGCACAGGCAATGGAGGAAGCTGCCAAAAACCAGGCTGGAGGCGGAACCGCAGGATTAGGTGTAGGGCTTGGCGCAGGTATGACGATGGCGAACATGATGATGGGCTCTATGGGTCAGCAGCAGCAACAAGGGCAACAGGGCGGCGAACAGAAGAAAGAATCTTCTGAAGATGTGCTTGCAACGATAGAAAAACTTTCAAAGCTCAAAGAAGCGGGAGCATTAACGGAAGAAGAATTCCAGGCTAAGAAAAAAGAACTTCTCTCAAAGCTGTAATAATTATTATACCAAATAATTTAACTTTTTAGCATATGCAAATTAAATGCACGCAATGCGGTGCCGACGTCGATGTACAGCAGGACGAAACCTTTATCGAATGCCCGTACTGCAACTCTTCGCTTTTTCTCGATAAAAGGAAAGTCGTGTTCCATTATGTAATTGCCAATAACTTCAAACCTAACGAAGCTGAGGGCAACCTGAAAAGATGGATGGCAGGCAACCACACCGTTAAGGACCTCGATAAAAAATCACAGATAGCTAAAACCAGTTTCTATTATTTCCCTGTATGGTATTTCAAGACGAAAGATACATCGGGAGATAAAATATATATACAGCCCGCCGCTTCCACATCTGTATCGGAGATAAAAAAGATTAACATACCCGCGGGTTCATTGAAGTTTTACGAAAAGACACAGTATAATGAAAATGAAATGGTGGAACCGGATGTCCTGTATGATTCAGCTCAAAAATGGCTTCAGGATTCCGGTGTTGACCTCAATACTGTAAGCGAGGCTGCTCTTGTTCACATACCGTTTTACCAGTTCTATTATTATTTTAATAACCACACATATACATCGCTGGTAGAAGCTTCATCCGGTGAGGTCTATGCAAATATATATCCCGCAAAGAGTGAAGCTCCCTTCAGGATATTGTTCGGATTAAGCATTGCGGCATTTGTTATAACAAGCATAATATGCTTTATTCTTGCTTTTGCGGTAACACGCACAGATGCTCTTTTCTATGGAGAGGTATTTAAAATATTCGCTTATGCAATCGTATCAATACCGCTCATAGTCATGGCTTACTTCGTAGCGAAGAAAGTATGATGAAATATAGTGGATATTTAACAGGTTTAATAAAACTTTAATAAATAATTTCGAAAGTAAAAATTATTTACATTAACATTGGCAGATAAAATTTTAAAAGGGGTAACCTGTCCCGCATGCGGCGGTGAACAGGATCTGAGGGAAGGCGTTAAAACCTTCAATTGCAAATACTGCGGTTCACTTCTTGTAACGCATGGTGCTGACGGTACAATAAAGTATTTTGTTCCTAACAAGGTCCAGCGGAACATCGCCATTCAGAACGCCTTCAACTGGCTCGGCAAAGGATTGAACAAAGCACGGGGCTTGAAAACAGGGTCAAAGCTTGACGATGCATTCCTGGTATACATTCCCTACTGGCGCGTAAGAGCTGATGTGATAGGATGGATATTCGGGAAAGAGAAAAAAACAAGGACCGTAGGCAACACCACAGAGACATACTACGAGGACGTCGAAAAGAAAATACTTCAGACCTATGACAGGACTTACCCTGCGTGCGATATTGCAGAGCTCGGGGTACGGCAGGTGAACCTTGCCGGTGACACTATGATGCCGGTCAATTTCGAACAACTGCAATCCGAAGGAATGCTGTTCAACATTGTTTCATCCGAAAAAGAAGTTACAGACCACGCCGAGTCAGAATTTGTCCAGGAAGCAGTCGATTCGGCACGTGTAGATGAGATAACGTTCCAGCACAGCGACCTTGTAAGACCTGATGTGAGCGTCGTCTATTACCCTATGTGGGTTGTAAGATATGCTTTCCAGGGAAGAACCTACCAGGTTGTGGTAGCGGGCGATAACGGTACTATCTGCTACGGCAAAGCCCCCGGTAATAACTTATATAGAGCGGTTGTGGGTATATTCGGAGCTGCACTTGGTTCATTCTTAGTTACATTATTCGGTGCATTCGGTATTGCCGGCGGTAAAAGCAGCGGTAAAGCTGCTTTAGTTATTTACATTTTCGCATTTATTTTTGGCATTGCTTCGATGACATGGGCTTATAAAAAATTCAGGTACGGCGGTGAGGTGGAAGAAGGTACGGGTATCGTCAAAGAGGCAAAGAAACAATCGGTAAAAACATCAGCAGTAAAATCAGTAGCCGGTTCATTCGGCAAAATAGCGGTATTCGACATTGCATCTGATATACTGGGAGACAGCTAAGAAATAAGGTAAGATAAATCAAGCAATAATTTATTTAAAATAATAAATGGAAGATTTTAAAATAACGGCATTAAAATGTAAGTCATGCGACAGCGGGTTAACAGTAGAGGTTAATGATAAAGTTGTTTACTGCTCAAGCTGCGGCAACGGATATGAAATTGTAAATGATGAGCTTGTACCGATGGAAATAAACTTTGCAAAACCATTAGTAGCGGGACAGGGTGAGGTTGTGTATAAACCGTTCTGGCTTCTGGACATTTATGTAAAGATACTTTCCAGGGATTCTTCCGGCGGATGGGTTTCCAATCTATTCGGAAGCTCGAACAAGACGGAAGGAGATTTCGTTTTCTACGTTCCTGCTTTCTGGCTTACGATAGATTCCGTAAAAAGCATCGGCGGAACCTTTACGATGAAAAATCCCGTAGCTTCTCCGCAGAAGTATAACGTGAAAATGAGCGGATTCAACTTTTCCAAAGAAGATGCACGAAAGATAGCTGAATTTATTTTTCTCTCGATAGAAGCTGAAAGGTCTGATACAATTAGGGATATACAGTACGAAATGAACGTTAAATCCACGCAGGTTCTTGGTATTCCCTTTTACAAATTGTCCAACGGCAGATGGAAGGATGCCGTTCTCGGAATAGAAGTGCAGTGAGTTTTTACAAGGGAGCAAGCTCCCTTGTTCAGTTCTCCATTCGAATTTTGAAAAAGGAGGCCATCCCTTTCTCAATTAAATATCACATCCGGATATTCGAACTTCAGCCCCAACTCCTTCATGAAAGTTAACACTGCTATCTGTTGAAGTTTTATCCTATCTTCCAACGTAAACCCGCGGTAGGTTTCAATCGTGTACGAATTAACCTTTAGCTTAGCGATAAAATTATCCATCGAGCTGTGCTCGTTGTATCCATAATAATGAACATGAAACCTATAATCGGATCTGGGTATAATTTCATTCATATCATTAAAAGCACTCTCAAGAAGCGAGCTAAACGGCTTCTGGTTTGTAATTATTATCTGCCCGTAAGCACTCATGGAGTCGTTCTGGAACTCCGTATCATATTTGTTCATAGCTTCGTGCAGGTTTATGACTAGATCCGGCTTAATAGAATCTACAAGCCACATAAGCTCATAGGCGAGCCGGTATTCGTATATATCGGAGCCTATATCGCCCGGGAAAACATGGTTGAGATCGATATTGATGTAACGCCTGTTCATATTGCACGCCTGGATATTAAGGCGCGGAATTATTATCAGCGTGCCTTCCTGTAGATTGATATTTTTTATAATGGTGTCACAAGCCATGTAGCCCGCTACCTCATCACCGTGCATACCTCCGTGAACCAGTATTTTAGGGTTCTCTGTCTTCCCCAGCAGTGCATAATAAGGTGTTTCATAGACATCGTGATAACCTAAAGTATATTCTTTGATGAGATGATAATACTTTTCACTGGACTTTGTAGTATCACCGGGGTTATAGTTTCTATGTCCGGCGAAGATGGAAGCTTGAAAAATGAAGATTAGGAATAATGGGATGAAGAATTTTCTATGTTGCAATGGTTAGAAAAAAATTATGTTTATAGTTAAAATTAATAAATACAGTATCTTAAACACGATAATAATTCCAGTGGTTCCCTTAATTCCTTGATCTCATCAATAATTATTTTTAATAACCTACCGCTTCCCCGTATCCTCTTCTATCCGCATGCCCGTAGTATTGGTGTGTATCCCAGTTAATAAGTATAGCAGATACATTCCCGTAATCATGCACTCTGGTTAATACATGTCCTTTTGCGGTCAGTTCAGCTATTAATGTGCTATCGAAGGCACCAGATTCATACTGAACATATTCGGGATACCATTGGTGATGAAATCTGGGTTTATCGACAGCAATGTTAAGGGGCAGCTTAAAATCTATTACATTCAATATTGTTTCAAACACCGCTGTAATTATCTTTCCTCCGCCCGGAGAACCGAGAATCATCAGCGGCTTACCGTCCTTTAGTAAGATCGTGGGGGTCATTGAGCTTAGCATTCGTTTGTTCGGTTGAATGGAATTTGCTACATCACCTATTAAGCCAAACATATTCGGTTCACCCGGTTTCGATGAGAAATCATCCATCTCATCATTAAGAAGAAATCCTGCCCCATCAACAACAACGAATGAACCGTAGAGATTATTCAAAGTGGTCGTAACGCTGACCATATTGCCATCCTTGTCAATAACGGAATAATGTGTGGTCTGATCGCTTTCTTTATAGAAAGTTGAGAGTCCCGGTTTTATTGTGTTCGAAGGAGATGAGGTATCGGCTATCGACTTGCGTCTTTCTTTGGCATATTGCTTGCTCAGAAGATCCTGGGTTCTTACATCATAAAAATCTGGGTCTCCCATATATTCACTCCGGTCAGCATAGACACGCTTCATAGATTCGATCAGTGCGTGCAGGTACCATCCGTAATCTTCTTTTTTTGATGTATCAGGAATAGGGTCATGTTCTATCATATTGAGAAGGATACCCAGCGAAATACCTCCGCTGCTAGGCGGAGCCATAGAATAAACATCGTAACCTTTATAATTTACCATGACAGGCTTCCGCTCGACGGGTTGATAATTGAGAAGGTCCTCCTGCGTTATCAATCCCCCGTTATTTTTCATCTCTCTCTCTATAAGCTCTGCAGTTGTACCTTTGTAGAACCCGTCAGTCCCGTTATCCATGATAAGCTTTAGTGTGTTAGCAAGATCTTTCTGTACGAAGAGTTCCCCGCCAAAAAAATTTTCCCTTACTCTCGTGAATATCTTTTTTGTACCAGGAAATTTTGTGAAATGTTCATGTTCGGCATTCAGTGATTCTGCGAATTCGGGTTCTATCTCAAATCCGTTTTCGGCATAATCTATTGCAGTCTGCATTACTTCACTTCGTGACATGGTTCCGTATTTTTCCAGAGCATAAAGCATCCCAGCAACCGAACCGGGAACACCGGCAGACAGATGCCCGAACTGGCTCTTATCCGGTATAAAATTTCCTTTGTTATCGAGGAACATATCCTTATAGGCAGCTGATGGTGCCTTTTCCCTGAAATCTATCGAAGTGATTGTATCCTTCGTCCTGATGAGCATGAATCCCCCGCCCCCGATATTTCCTGCCTGCGGATATGTAACGGCGAGTACAAATCCTACTGCGACCGCGGCATCTACCGCATTCCCGCCTTTTTTGAGTATTTCCAATCCCACCCTTGAAGCATACTTACCGGCAGAGACGACCATACCGCTGTTACCGCTGACATCGGAACTGTAATTAATATAATTTACCCGTCTGGGATCGCGGAGAGGATTATTGAAATATGAAGCGTAATATAGGAATACTACCAGAAGCCCTAAAACAACATAGACACCTAGATTTCTTCTGATCATTTAGAATATTCTAAGCTTGATTCCTTTATCTTTTATTTCTTTGATCAGCTTGTCGATGCTTATTACTGTTTTGTTCAGATTATTGTAAAGCTCATCATCGGTCATAAGCTTTCCCACTGTCGAACTCGTATCCGTTACATACTGGTTCAGGTTCACAGTCAATGAATCGAGGCGTTTTGTAAGCACTTTGATGTCACCCAGTGTTTCCTTCAGCTCAGGCTTAGTATCCGTTAATGTAATATCCATATTCTCTGCAAGTAAATTTAACTCCGAGGTAAGCTGCTTAAGATTAGAGCGGTTCTCATCTATCATCGAGTTGAGATTCCTTGAGGCAGAGTTGAAATTACTTGCAGTACCTCTGATATTTGCTTTCAGATTCTCGTCACCGGCAATGTCATTTACGTTTTCAATCACCTCATGCAGGTCTCCTATGGTATGATTTAGTTTCTCGCTGAATTCTTTTATATCATCGCTGATGGTATTCATCGAAGAGATGAGAGTCACGATATCTGTCGATTTAATTCCTGCCAGGGGTTTTGTAATATCTGCTGTTTCCAGGCTTTTACCCGGTTTGACCAGTATTTGTTTACCACTCATCAATTCTATCATAGCCACTGAAATTGAGTAATCTTTTTTTAGTATCACATCTTTGGCAAGATTGAATGATACTTTGACCGAGTCGCCCTCAAGCTCGATGCTGCTGACCTTTCCCTTATTGACTCCGTTAACGCCAACCGGATCACCTACTTTCAGCCCGTTTACATCCGGAAAGTATACCACAAGGTCATTGGTTTGAATTCCAATCTTGTAATCTTTGAGGAATGAAACTCCGTATAATAAAATTATAATCGAAACAACCACAGTAATCCCTACTCTTAAATAATATTTCTTATCACGGTCCATATAATTGTATAAAAACTTTTATTTGTAAATATCGAGTATTTTATATTTGATCAATCCTGCAGGCACGTTCAGCTCTATATGGTCATTAATTTTCTTCCCGAGCAGAAGTTTTCCTAAAGGAGAAGTAACCGATATTTTGTCAAGATCAAGGTCCGCTTCTTCAGGCGAAACAAGCTTATAGGTAAATTCCTCCTTTGTTCCAAGGTCTAAGAGTTTTACATTGTGAAGAATATAGATCTTGTCATCCGGCATATCGCTCGCTGAAATGATCTTCACCCGCGCAAGCATTTCCACATACCTATGTATCTTCATCTCCAGATGCTCCTGCTCGAGCTTCGCGGCATCATATTCCGAATTCTCGCTAAGGTCTCCGTGTGAGCGTGCTTCGGCTATCTTTTCGGCTACAATCTTTCTGCCGTTCACTTTCAGGTCGTTAAGCTCGGTCTCAAGTTCGTGCAGCCTTTCTTTGGTCAGGTATACATACCCGGTTTTAGAATCCATTAGTTCTCCTGATTTTTTTTAACAAATAATAAATGACCCAGTTTATCACGTTTGGTTAATAAATATTTCTCGTTTATCGAATTAGAAGGCACCTCTATCGGAAGGCGTTTCACTATCTCAAGCCCGTAACCCTGCAATCCCACAACCTTTTTGGGATTATTTGTGAGTAAAAGCATCTTCCTCACGCCTAGGCTCCTGAGTATCTGCGCTCCAATTCCGTAATCCCGCAGGTCTGCTTTAAAGCCGAGTATTTCATTGGCTTCCACTGTATCCTTGCCTTCATCCTGCAGTTTATAGGCTTTAAGCTTATTAGCCAGCCCGATACCGCGTCCTTCCTGTCTCATATAAAGCAATACCCCGTTCCCTTCGTTTTCGATGATTTCCAGTGATTTCAAAAACTGGTCCTGGCAGTCGCAGCGGAGAGAGCCTAACAGGTCGCCTGTCAAGCATTCAGAGTGCACCCGAACAATGATAGGTTTCTCAGGATCAATATCACCCTTAACAAGTGCGAAATGTTCCTTGTTATCCAGCAGGCTCCTGAACAGGTGTAAACGGAATTCGCCGTGCTTCGTAGGAAGAAAAACATCAACTATCTTTTCTATAAGATTTTCTCTTTGCAGCCTGTAGTCTATCAGGTCCTGAATAGTGATGAGCTTCAGGTTATTTTTCTTAGCAATTTCAATCAGTTCAGGCAGACGCGCCATCTCACCTTCTTTATTAATAATTTCACACAGAACACCCCCAGGATAGAGCCCCGCCATAATTGCAAGGTCAACAGTTGCTTCCGTATGTCCTGCCCGCCTTAAAACCCCGCCTTTTACCGCTTTCAACGGGAAAACGTGACCCGGTCTGCCGAGATCATCGGGATGTGTATTTTTATTCAATAATGCCTTGATGGTTTTATTCCTGTCCGATGCCGATATACCGGTTGTGGTACCGAATCTGTAATCCACGCTGATCGTAAATGCAGTCTCGTGCAACGCGGTATTGACGCTTGTCATCATACCGAGCTTAAGCTCATTCAATCTTTCTTCTTCCATAGGCACGCATATCAGCCCGCCCGCATTCTTTATCAGGAAATTTACAAGCTGCTGGGAACACTTTTCCGCAGCGAATATCATATCGCCTTCATTCTCACGGTCTTCATCATCTACAACAATGACGACCTTGCCTTTTTTGAAATCCTGAATTGCAGAATCTATCGTACTAAATTTGAATTTTTCACTCATATCAATATAAATAAATATGGTGGCTCTCGTGTGCCACCACACGCAGGAAATTCAACCTGCAATAAAAAATTTTAATTCTTTTCTTCGGGTGTTAAACCTATGATCGTAGCTATAGCGCTGCGTTCAATTTTTATCTTAGTATTATCTGCTATCTTCATAAGAACAGTTTTATCTTCCAATCCTTCAACCGTACCATGTATACCGCCTGATGTAACTACCCTGTCCCCTTTCTTTATCGATTCCAAAAGCTTCTGTTTTTCTTTCTGTCTCCTCTGCTGGGGCCTTAAGATCAGGAAATAAAATACGGCTATTATTAATACAAACGGAAGCAGTGAACCAATGATTCCCGCTGTACCGTCACTCTGCTGCAGCAAAAAAATTAATTTTATCAAGTAGTTTTAACCTTTCTTATGTTTATTAAATAATATTATAATATATCTAAATCCTTTAATTATTCATTTCATACTCATTCTTTACTACCTATTCAACCTCTGCCCTCTGAATTATATTTCTGAAGGAAAGAACTCTTGAATTCCAAAAACCGGTTCTCCAGTACCGCTGTCCGGGCATCTTCCATAAGCTTTGTGTAAAACCGCAGGTTATGGATAGTAGCAAGCTGGGCTCCCAATATCTCATCACTCATGAACAGGTGCCTCAGGTACGCAACCGAGAAATTCTTCGAAGTATAGCTATCGGTTTCAGTATCAGGTGATTCAAAGTTAAGCTTATTTTCAAGATTTTTCAATCTCAATTTACCATTCGTGGTAAATAACGTCGCATTCCGGGCATTTCTTGTAGGCATCACACAATCGAACATATCCACTCCTCTTTCAATCGCATTCAGCAGGTCTTCGGGAGTACCCACTCCCATCAGGTAGCGTGGCTTTTCCTCGAGCATGAGACCTGTTGTGTATTCAACTACATCATACATCTCACCATTCTCTTCACCTACCGCCAGACCTCCGATTGCATAACCGTCAAAATCAAGCTCAATTATATCCTCAACCGATTGTTTCCTCAGGTCTTTATATATCGAACCCTGTATTATTCCGAATAAAAACTGCGGAAAACCATACAGCGTTTCCGTTCTATCAAATTCAGTTTTGCTCTTCTTCGCCCAGTTCGTTGTAAGCTTTACAGACTCTTTCACTTTTTCAAATTCAGCAGGATTTTCGAGGCACTCATCGAGAACCATCATAATATCGGAACCTATGGCTCTCTGGATATTAATCACTTTTTCGGGAGTAAAGTTATGCGTGCTTCCATCAATATGCGATCTAAACTCAACTCCATCATCATAAACCTTCCTTAACCCCGATAAACTGAACACCTGGAACCCCCCGCTATCAGTGAGAATAGGTTTTTCCCAGCCCATGAAGTTATGCAGTCCTTTCGCTTTATGAAGCACTTCTTCTCCCGGTCTGAGGTAAAGATGGTAGGTGTTACCGAGTACTATCTTGACCCCTATCTCATCAAGCTCTCTGGGTTCGATGGCTTTAACGGTTGCCTGTGTACCTACGGGCATAAAAATAGGAGTTTGGAAAGTCCCGTGAGCGGTATTGACCTCACAAACTCTTGCCTTTGAATCTTTATCTTTTGAAAGAACCTTAAAGAACATGTTTTATCCGTTCTTTATGACAAAAATAGCTAATAATCATAAGATAAGCAATTTAGAAGAAAAGTGGTGAATTTTCATTACTGCACATCACATGTCATTCCGGTTGGAATCGAACGGATTTATGAATCCATATTGTTTTTCCTAAACAAATTCCACTTCTTCGATAGATAATGCTTTATTATCAAAACCATAATCACAGCTCCAGCGGAGTCCGAAAGCCAGTCGAAGAAATCACAATCCCGGTTCGGTACAAAATACTGGTGGAACTCATCTGATGCTCCATATAATGATGAAAAAAGAACCGTTATCAACAAAGCATGTTTTACCAGAGCCGGGAATTTATTCTGATGGATTATAGAAATGTAACACAGTGCTGCCAGTAAACCGTAAATCCCTATATGAACAAGTTTATCTGCATTAACTATCGGAACGACAGGATAAACATCTGCTGGAAAACTGGATTCAGTAAAGATGGCTGCCAGCCAAAAAATAAAGAGGAAATGATATTTGAAAAACTTCATGAAAGGATATATGTGACTGCCTTAGGTATTAAACTCATAATGTCCTGGGGTGAAGCGGATTGTTTGTTGCCCGATTTCTGAGCATACATATCTGCGCAAAGACCGTGCAGATAATTCCCGCACACAAGAGCAGCATAAGCATCTTTGGTTTGAGAAAAAATGGAAGTGATAATTCCGGACAGCAGGTCGCCTGAACCCGCTACGGCAAGGGTCTCGTTGCCAGATGAATTGATATATACCTCACCGTTAGTGAGGCAGCTGAACGTTGTTTCGGATTTCAATGCAATGTTCACATTGAATTCATCGGCAAAATGACGAACAAGGTCATATCGCATGGACCTGATCGCTTTTATCTCCACGTTTGTCAATCGGGAAAACTCACCCAGGTGAGGCGTAAGGATTATTTGATTTTTAAATTTTCTGTTCTTCAGCACTGATATATCGTTTGCAAGCAGGGTAAGCCCGTCCGCATCTAATACCATATTCTTGCTGCAATTCCGGATAACATCCAGTACAAATCCTCCGGTGTCCGCGTTAGTCGAAATGCCGGGACCCAGAAGCACGGTATCAGCCCAGTCAACTCTTTTCTTCAACTTATCCCACTGTCCGCTCTTGATGGTTCCCTCATCGGTTTCTTCAAGCTCCACGGTCATAACTTCATACAGCTTTCTGTTGAATACATTGCTGATACCTTTGGGTATGGCGGCAACTACCCCGCCTGCACCGGACCTGAGAGCTGAGGTCGCGCTCATCGCAACTGCCCCCGAAAGTCCCCTCGAACCGCCGATAATAAGTACCTTACCGTTAACATATTTGTAAGAGGACTTTTTTCGTCTCGGGAAGAGCTCCTTTACGTCGGGTAATTCTACATAATGTTTCTTGAACGAGTTATGTTCATCTAAGAAATTATCCGTTACACCTATCGGCACAATCACGAGCCTGCCTGAGTTCTCCTTACCTTCATCGAAAAGAAGCTCTGATTTGCAGGTCCCCATAGAAATAGTCATATCGGCTTTTACAACAGGGTTTAAATCCGGTTCACCCGTTATGCCGGATGGTACATCGACCGAAATAATTTTTATATCAGGATGTTTCGCCTTCATCCTGTTCAACGACTCTATAACGGACGAAAATTTCTCGTCAAGTTTCCCCTTAATGCCGGTTCCTAAAATTGCATCTATAATGATAAGCTTGCTTTTTCTGTTCAGCCTTGAAACGAACGATACGAAATTCGGATATTCAACGAACTTAAGCATGTTATCATTTTCCGATATGAGCCTGTTCAGTATATCATAATTTATCAATGCATCCCCCTTTAGCGATGAAGGGTCCGCAAGAAGAACAACTTTCACAGGAATATTATTTACAACAAAGTGCCTTGCCAGCGTAAAACCGTCACCTGCATTGTTTCCTTTTCCGCAAATGACATAAATTTCATAATCCGCTATACCGGGAAACCCCGTCATTAATACTCTGGCAAAATTCTTTCCCGCATTTTCCATAAGGACGATCGACGGAACTTTCTCCGTTTCGATTATCTGTTTCTCAAGCTGCCTTATTTCATCGAATGTAAATACCGATTTCATTTCATCTTAAAAAAAATTTTCTTTTTTTCAGTTCTTTTATTATAGGAACCATTTCCCCCCTTTACGAAAGGGGGGTTCTAACCAGTGGTTATAGGTAAAACCTTACTCCCCCATTATCTTCTTCATCTGCTTAATTGCACCCGCTGCATCACCTGTTCCGAAAATTGAATTCCCGCACACAAAAATATTCACTCCCGCATCTTTGACTGTCTTCATATTATCCAGACCGATACCTCCATCCATTTCAATGTATATATCCTTACCGAGTGTTTTAATTTTATTCCTGAGCTTTTTAGATTTATTCAGGGAATTCTTGATGAACTTCTGCCCGCCGAAACCGGGGTTAACGGACATTATTAAAATAAGATCTGCATCACCCAAAATATCATCAAGTACATCTATAGTGGTAGCGGGATTAATCACAACACCCGCTTTGCATCCTGCATCCTTTATCTGGTTCACAAGGCGGTCGAGGTGGACCGAAGTTTCGTAATGCACTGAGATCCAGTCTGCACCGGCTTTGGCAAAATCCTTGATGTATCGTTCGGGCTGGGTTATCATCAGGTGAACGTCCAGCTGCAGGTCCGTAATTTTATTGACATCTTGCACCATCTTTGGTCCGAACGTAATGTTAGGTACAAAATGTCCGTCCATCACATCCAGATGTATAATATCGGCACCTGCAGTTTCTACTGTAGTAATTTCTTCGGCGAGTTTTGTGAAATCAGCAGATAGTATCGAAGGGGCGAGAAGACAATTCATCTTATAATTATATTAATTAAATATTATTATCCTGTTGTAAATATTCAGAACTATATTTAACGAAGGAACGGTTTTCAGAATTTCGTACCGTCATCGCTTTTATCGTTGTCTTTGTCTTTGGGCTTATCTGTTTTTTTCTTATCATCCTTCTTGATATCAGTTTTCTTATCATCCTTCTTCGGCTCGTCTTTTTTCGGCTCGTCTTTTTTCTTTACTTCCTCTTTTTTATCTTTGTCCTGTTCCTTCGCCTTCTCTACATCTTTCTTAGTTTCTTCATCCGATTTCACTTCTTCCATGCTGTTCATTTCCTGTTCGGTCTCGATCTTCTTTTTCTCTACCCTGTTTACAAAAAGGTCTATCCTTGTATTTTCCGATGCCAGGGAATTGGCTTTCGGGTACTGGTCTATGACGGCGTTGACGGCAACAGTCGTGCTCGGCTGAAAGTTTATCTTGCCAATGGATAGCTTGTTCTGGAGAATTAATTTCTTTGCTTCTTCTACATTCTTACCAATCAGATCGGGAACTCTGAGGTCACCCGCTTCTACTCCCGCTGAGACCACCACGCCGATCCTTGCGCCCTTTTTAACTTTCGCTCCCACCGTTTCTATCTGCGTCATTATAATACCCGCAGGATACTGGACTGAAGGTTTATTGCCGACCTCCTGTAGCTCAAGATTCCGTTGTGCAAGTATGAATTTCGATTCCCTCACGGTCCTGCCCACAAGGTTGGGTACATCATATAATTGTTCCCCTCCGCTCACCACCAAATAGATCCTCCGTCCGTCCTTCACCATCTGCTGTGCAGTGGGATTCTGGTCAAGGACTGTCCCGAGGGGCTTGGAGACATCATACCTTATGTCACCCTGGACGCCCTCAAGATCAGCTTCATCCAGCACCTTATTGGCATCACCGAATGATAATCCCACTACCGACGGTACCTTTACGAGCGTATTGTGCCCTACATACCACGGCATTAAGAGGGAATTAAAAATAAATATACATCCGATGAAGATTATTCCGGCAATTATGGCTTTTTTCCACCAAATCATAAACTAATATACTATTTTATGTTTAAAAATAAACGAATGAAATGGTGATGATTTTTTTTCGGATCTTATGAAATGATCTGAAAATTACTTCAATGTTTTAAAGACCTGCAAAAAAAGGCGTTAAAAAACTGTTGCGAAGCAGCGTAAAAAAGAAAATCTGTTTGAATCCCGCTTAAGGCGGGATGAGTTATTTTCTTTTAGCTGCTGAGCGAACAGTTTTAGCCTTTTTTTGCCAGTCTTGACTTTTTTGGTTCTTTTTGTGTCAAGACAAAAAGAACATCTATATGGGTCTAAATCGAGATACGAAAGTTTAAAAGAACTATTTTTTTAATGTGTCAAATATTTGATTAAATGAGATCCACAAACCGCGAATATATTATTCAGATATCTCTGGATCACAGATAATTTTATCAGAGAAGCTCTAAAACCTAATTACGTTAAATTATCCAGCTTTGCGCTTATTTCATCGAGCATACTTCCGATATCAAGGCTCTTGGGTAGATTGGAGGTATTATCGTTGATGCTCTCAAGCAGTGACTTTATCTCACTCAATTCCAAAGTAATTTGTTTCATTGTCCTGTTCAGCTCAATGATGGAATCTTCTGCGGTCATATTATTCCCTTTTTAATTTTTGATTTATTGATCTCAATTTAATACAAGAAAACCAATAATGGTAGAGCATAAAAATATATTTCTGACTTCGTAAGTTTTTCAAATAAACGAAAGGAGGGTTTAAATAACAACACCCCGTCATAGACGGGGTGCTTGGGGGAATAATGAGTACAGCACAGGAGACTCTTATAGTCTAGTACTTACTTCAAAACTTGACACATTAATCTTTAGGAGGCGGACCGTCACCGGGTTTCTGTTTGTCCATAGGCGGCCTCATATTTTCCATAGGCGGTCCCATATGCTTCCCGCCCGGGTTCATTCCCATCGTCTTTATTACGTCCTTCATTATCTTATCGAATTTTTGCTTCTGGTTATCATCGCATAAAGCCCGTATCTTTTGAAAGTGATAGAATGTAGCAAGTTCTATTTGCTTTTGCTCATCACCGATTGCCTGTACAAGGGCGCTGACCTTTGGTGAATCTGTCGGAGTCACGGCTATCAGGTCGAACAGTTTGTCCTTTAACGAGTGGATCGAATCCTGGATAGCAGTCATCGTTTTCATATGCTCTTCGCGAAGCTTCACTGCATCTCCCTTCTGCTTTTCGGTGAAGTTAAGCTGACCCATAAGAAAATCCCTGGGACCTTGCATATGACCATTCATCTGCCCACTCATCTGCTGACGAAGGAATTGAGGATGCATTCCCGGAGATCTGCGGAACCACAAGAACGCAAGTGTAGCGAAATTCAATACGAGTAATCCGATAATTACTACTGTTAATATTTTTGGTTTTTGAAAGAAATCCATGTTATTGTTAATTAATTAATAAATATAAGTTGTGTTATTTAAACCGTATTCGTCGATAAACGTACTAATATCACTGCTCGTTGCAGATGTATCCTGACCCGTATCAGAACTTGTATAATTTATCAATGTAAAAATGTTCAGCATAGCCATCACAATAAATACCAGTGCTAATTTCCACACATAGCCGGTAGTAAATTTTTTCGGGGTGCTCTGCCTCTCCTTGATCTCTTCCATTATCCTTCCGAACAGGAACGGATTTGGCTCAGCACGTTTTATACCGCTGATACTGTTGAGTGTGTCACTAACTGATCTTTTTATTTTCTCTTCTTCCATGTTCAGTTATTTAGATGTCATTTAATAAAAAAACTTGCGGTCAATCCAGTTCTTTGTAATAATCTGCAAGTGAAATCCTCAAATTCTGCTTCGCGCGGAACATGAGTGATTCTACTGCAGATACGGAAATATTCATAACGTCAGCGGTCTCTTCATAGCTCAAGTCTTCTGTTTTGCACAACGTAAAAGCTATCTTCTGGCTCTGGGGTAATTTTGAGATTGCGTTAAACAGGATAGCAGAAAGCTCCTGATTCTCAACCGTCACACCGAGATGGATGAAATCAGGCGGGTCGGTTACTAGCTCCCCCTTTTCCCCGAACAGGCTCGTTATAAATGCGAACCTTTTCCTGCGTTTATTTCTTCTAATATGATCAAGGGCTTTGGAGATTGTAATTCTATATATCCACGTGGAAAGCTTCGATTTTCCCTTAAAGTGCTGTATTGATAAAAATATTTCTACAAAGACTTCCTGCGTAATATCTTCGGCATCCCTTGCATTACGCAGGATTCCAAGCGATGTGTTATACACTTTATCCTTATAGCTCTCAAAAAGTGAGACAAAAGCATCCTTATCTCCGTCAACGAGCCTGGCTATTAAAATTTCTTCTTCCAATACGGTTAATAATGTATGCACAATTGATTAGACGATATTACACAAATAAACTTGCGGTAAATATGGAAAAAGGGGTAGTTAGTCCTATATTGGAGACTTTGCTGATACGGAGGGGTCAAAAATTATATTTGTAATACGAGTGATTATTTATATTTTATTGAAGATTAAAATTGAAGATATGTTTATCCAATGGGGCGGATTAAGAAGATTTGAGAACATGATAATTTGTATATTTACTGTCGACGCAATAAATAAAATTTCTATTTACTAATTAATAATAATATAAATTAACATGAAATAACTAATATTAGCATCAATTGTTTTTTAAAATTCATAATTACAACCGATATTATGACACATAAGACTCTTCATTATTTAACAATTGTAACAGTACTAATTATTACCTTTCTTAACATTAGACATTGTTCCGGTCAAATTAAAACCACAGGTTTCATCATTTCCGCAAGCGGTGGTACCGCATCTCCAATTAACCCGGATTTTCGCGCCGGCTACTCAACAGGTTATCAGGTTCATATATCGGGAGGTTATGTATTAAATACAGGAATTGTAATAAGGGTTGCTTTAGAATATGATAGGTTTGGAAGCAAAATCAATGATTCCCCGAACAATAACCCTCTGAAATTATATTCTATAAAAGCAAATGGTATGATCGGTAATTTTTGTACCTGCAATCAGCTCCACACATTTCTATATGCAGGTGCCACTCTTATGTTTATAGATAACGGAAATGCAAATGGTCCGGAAACAAGTCCGGAAGCGGGATTAGATGCGGGTGTAGGGTTATACTATAAGTTTGGGAACCACTTTGCTTTATTTGGGGAATTGGAATACAATCTAAATTTTGGGTCAGGATACTTGAAAAGTTATATACCCTTGAGAATTGGGACTTTCTTATTTCTTTAATTATTAAATATCAAATAAATTAATCGAAACATGTTGAACTTAGTTAAAAATACATCATTATTTCTATTGATTATATTTTTGCAAATGAATGTGTTTTCTAAAGATTTGATGCATTTACCAAATGCAAGTTCTATAATATGGTGCATGGATGAACATGCGAAAATCACCCTTGAAGTCCTGGATGAATTAAGATTAACAGATCAGCAAGGAAATATTATTCCCTGGAATAATGAAAAACTAAAGCTAATAATTATCTGTGTTAATTTAAATACTGACCTTTTAGACAACGGTGTTGTAATACATAATTTCTTTAGCGGGATTAGATTAACTGAAGTGGTGCTTGAGTCATTCTACGGTTTTTACCCGTTTTATAAGAGTAAGAAATCGAATACGTTCATACCAATTATTGTCAGGCAAAGTCTTAATGACACTGAGTATGTTAATCAATATACCGGGGATACATCTTTTAACAGATATCCGGACCCTCTGCCAAACGATAATAAATCGGATTCAAAAGGCTTTCATTTTGATAACCTGTTTTCTTACGATAATGTCGTGTCGAAATGGGACTCAGTGAATTCATTTGTCAGTAGAATGGGTTCTCAATTTGAGAAAAGTACTGATAGTGATATAGAACCCTGGTTTTGTTTAATTGGATTAATTAGTCATGCAGTTGAAGATTTCTATTGCCACTCCAACTGGACCGTAATATGCGGTTATTATGGGACTCAAACACATTCTTTTGATACTGATTCCATTCCAACATGGGAAGAATTTTCAGATCCTGATTGGTTGTCATTGCATAGAAATTTTGATACCTCTGCTGTTTTAACTAAATTTAGAGAGTCTAATTATTATAGCGCACCGGTTGAATTTTATAAATATGATGACTCTGTTTTCATAAATGGAGGTCTTCAATCGGGAAACTGGAGAAATCACACATTTCCTCCAAATTCAAATAATTTACCCTGGGAACATAGGCACCCCGGGGCTCGTGATGATCATGATACCGCACGTATTAATCAATTATTCGGAAATCAGAAAGCTGCTGAGTTAGAGTATGAGATTTCGATGAGTTTAGCAAAAAAAGCTGCAGGGTATTGGATTAAAAAAATGTTATCACACGATATCCTTGGATGGTATAAATTAAATCTAATACATAAAAGACTTCAAAAGCAAATAGACATAGTTCAAGATGTGTTAGATGGATGTGAATATAGTATCAGAGATTCTTTTTGGAAGAAAATACGTAATCTCAAATTTTATTGATATTCTATTAAGGGATTGTAAAGAATTTTGTGCAAATGATTAACTAAAGGAATTATTCCTGTCGTGTCGTGTTCGCTGCGGCGGTTCCTCTCCCGACACCCCCCTTAAACTACACTTCTGAACCACATATTTGAAGGATAGGGATGATTACTCAGATTAATCAGTGAAATCCTTTAAATCAGCGTAATCTGTGGTTCTCAACTTTAATATTGAAAAATTAAATATTTACGATAAACTTACGCAATTACATATGTCAGATGACGAGAAATATATGCTTATGGTAATCGCCAAAGCGAAAGAAGGGA
>JBEKSX010000035.1:0-29359 GCA_049516635.1 Ignavibacteria bacterium
GAAAGAAACCCTCCTCTCCGCCGATGCCCCGGAGCGGCTGGTGGTCCACCTCCCCTGGTCCGGGTCGCGGTTGATCGGCGGAAATTTGCTCATCGCTTCTCTCAATGCACAGGCCAACTACCGGTGATCATCTCCATGCAGCCTGACCCGAAGGGGGCCAGGACGGCAGGCGGGTCGCCGGGGGCGTTACGGTAGTGCGCCCCGATGATGAGTGCGCTCAACTGGTCGGGGTTCACATAAAAAGTCACGGTCTTCAGGTACTGTTCCTTGCCTTCCTTCATAGGCCCAATGAGGATATTGAGATGTTCCTGGCGGTAGGTCCTGCGCTCGTCGATCCATCTGCCCATGATCTCGTGGTCGGCCTTGAGCCCCTCGGCGTCCACGAGGAAGGTGATGTATTCCTGCCTGGACCGGGTGGCCACGCTACACAGGGCCGTTCCGGCACCACCGCATCCGAAGTTGTCTTTGGTGATAAGCAGGGTCTTCCCACCCAGCCAGTCCTTGTAAAAGGCGAAGACACAAACATGTTTCTTGGGTTCAGGTGCCGCCACCGGTTCGAACCCGGAAGTATCCGGCGCATCATAGAACCCGATGAGGGGTGTCTTGATGCCGAGGCGTTCAATAAGTCCGGAAGGATCTTGTTTCATGCTTCCTCCTTTCGTGCTTCATGCATGAGCATGGAGAGGTTAAACTGTTGTGCAAGATACATCATCATCAGTGGGGTGTGCTTGCGTGAGACGGGTCAGTTGTCTATGGGCATGTGAGGCTCTTCCAGGGCAGCTTTCTCAAAACTGTCAGGGTCCCATTGTGGCCGGTTATCCTTGTCGATGAGCCGCGCGCGCACCCCCTCCCTGAAATCGTGCCGCCCCATCAGATATCGGGCGACCTTCAGATCCGCCTGGAAGACTTCGGCAAGGTCCCTGCCCTCGTCGCGGCGCAGACACTTGAGCGTAACAAAAACGGCGCCCGGCGAACGCTCCTTAAGCCTGCCGAACACCCCTTCACAGAGATCATTGAGTATACTGCAGGCTCTCAGACCATTCAAAATATCAAGCACGGAAAGGTAAAAAATATTCTGGTCATATTAAGGCATCAGATGGGTGATATGCTCTGTGCTACTCCGATGATACGTTCATTAAGAAGTTTTTATCCCGCTGCTTTTATAACGCTAGTTACCAAAAGTTCTACCAATTTTGAACAGGTATTCAAACATAATTCGATGCAGCTTGTTGACGAGGTAAAAAGCTTCGAATACGGATTCGAAAACTTTGTAAATCTAATAAAAGAACTGAGAGAAAGGAAATACGATCTTGCCATCGTCCCTTCAACAGTCGTGTTTTCTGCAACGAACCATCTCGCGGCATATTATTCGAAAGCGCGGATCAGAGCCGGGGTATCTTCATTTAACGGCTTCGATAATAAAGTTGCCTATCTTTTGAATGTAAAAGATGATTTTTTATGGGAAACCCCCAGGGTTCATCAGATAGAAAGAAATCTGGATATAATCAGGCTATTTGGTGTTCCGCCCGCCGAGAAACGAGTTAGAATTGAGTTATCGAAAGAGAACGGGAGGTTTGCAGAAGAGTTTATATATCAAAACTTTCGGGATGCAAATATAGTGGTCGGTTTTCATCCCGGTGCGGCGAAGGAGGGAAATGTATGGTCTCCCGGCAGGTTCGCCGAACTTGCCTTCATGATACGCCAAAAATTTCAGGCTGAATTTTTTATTTCCGAAGGTCCGGATGATGCGAAATATGTGCTGGAAATGGTTAAAATTATGAAAGAAAAATACGGAATGGATAAGATAGTAAAACATCGCGGTCAATTAATGAATAATGTGGGAATAATTAAGCAGTTAGGTTTGTTTATAACTAATGACACCGGGATTATGCATCTGGCTGCGGGACTCGAAGTACCGGAAATAGCTCTATTCGGTCCTACCATCGCTTTTGAATGGGGTCCTTTAGGATCGAATAAGGTATCGGTTCAGTCACCCGGGAAAAGCATAGATGATATTTCTGTTGAAAGGGTTTTTAATATAGCTGAAAATATTCTCAGTAAAACATTTTCTTTAAAAAACAGCTGAAAAGACAATATTTCTTACTAAAAACATTTTGTCTTGACATTTCTGTTAACTAAATCTATATTGCTTAACACTAAAATAGAAAAGGGAAAATTATAGAATAAATTGTTAGAGGTTTTTACCGTAAAATTATAAATATTTTTATGCCTTTAACAGTTTATTGTATTATTTATAACCGAATGTTGAAGGTATTATTCAAATTCGGTTTTTTTATTATAAATATCATTATATAACAAGTATATGGGACGCAAATTAATTTTATCGTTTTTGTTGTTTATTTTCATATGCAATGGTTTGGTCCTAGCCCAGAAAAATGGAAAAGATGCAACTTCAGCACCCGTAAAAAAACAGGGTAAAAATGTAACCCAGCCGGTTATCACCCCAAATAATAATATTAATAATGCAGGACCATACTTACCGGCACCTGTAAAAACGCAAACTCCTGATTATCAGGTTATAGCCTCAACCTCATCTTACATTGAGATCGAGTTCAAACCCGCGTTAACGATGTCGATATTGCTCCTGTACCGAATTTTCGCTTTAAAGATCCGCGCAGAAGAGATTTTGAGAACGTTGAGCTTGTTTATACCAAAGAACCGAAATATTATACACAGAATAAGTTTTTGCCCGATAACATAGCTTCTCTGAAGGGTGTAGGGACAATGAGAGAATCTGTTATAGGTACTCTTACTATATATCCCTGTCAGTATAATCCTGTTACAAGAGTTTTAAAACAATACACAAGGGTACGAGTAAGGATCAATTTCGGTCAGGCACCGATAACCCTAACTCGAAAGAGAAGCAAGGAAGAAACCAGTTTCCTGACAGGTGTGGCGCTCAATTCCAATATTGCAATCAACTGGATGAACCCGAAATTAGCCGTTCAGAAGCCGGTGCGTGTTACCGGGGACAGCCATATGGCAACGGGTGATTGGTACAGGATCGAGATCCAGGATAATGGGAGCGGCACGAGCGATGCAATATACAAAATGAATAAAAGCTTTCTGGAAAGTGCCGGAATAAATCTGACAAACGTTGATCCGCGTACGATAAAGATGTACGGCAACGGAGGTGAGATGATGCCTGAGAACATAACGCTTCCAAGACCGGAGGACCTGGTGGAATTAGCAATCTATATAGATGGTGAAGCTGACGGTCATTTCGACCCGCAGGACTATATTCTGTTCTACGGAAAAAGTGTAAATAATTGGACACATGATATAACTTACGGATATGCACATTACTTAAATATCTACTCTAAGTCAAACTATTACTGGATATGTATTAATACTTCCGGTAACGGGAAGAGGATGTTGGGAGAACCCTCCGAGAATGTATCTAATCCTTATATTGCTCCGGCATTCAGCGAAAAATTATTTTTTGAACCTGAGGTAAATAATCTGGTCGGTATAGGAAACGTCTGGTTGAGCGAAAGAAAATCAAATGGCGAATCTTTCATCTGGAATAATACTCTCACGGGATTGCAGGCTAACTCCGACATCCTTTATAAAATTAAACCGGCGTCAAGGATGTTTTGCGGATTCGAAAATCATATGCTTCTGCAGGAAGCTAACTCGGTAGTATCACCTATCCCGTTTACGATGGGATGTATTTACAGCGGTTACGGCGACTGGATATGGACTCAACCGACACAGTTCACTATTAATGCCAGTCAGAAGAATCCGCCGAACTCGGAGCAAAGCTCATTCGTAGCTACGTATTATTCTAATAGTCCTGATGCCGAGGGTTATCTGGACTGGATGGAAATAATTTATCAGAGGAAACTCAACAGCGTTACGGGCGATTTTCTCCGGTTCGATTCTCCGATTGACTCCAACGTTGTTATAGAGTATAATTTATCACCCTTTTCCGGCAATCAGGTAAGGGTTTTTGACGCCACCGAGCATGAAAATGTAAAGCTGGTGCAGCCGTTGGCTGTTTCTTCCAGTAATGTTAAGTTCCAGGAGTTAGCGGTAGGCGGGGGACAGCTCAGTAAATTCTTTGCGATTGGTCCGAACGGCTATAAAACTCCTACAAGCATTTCGCAAAGGATGCCTAACCAGAACCTGCACAATGGATACAACGAAGGTGCCAGCTTTATTATCATCACTCATCCCGATTTTATATCCGGAGCTAACCGCCTAAAAACTAAGAGGGAGACTGGCGGACCCGGTAACCCTAACTACTTAAAAACATTTGTTTTTGACATATACAGCATATATAATGAGTTTTCGGGGGGCTTGCAGGATCCGGTAGCCATTAGAGATTTCATCAAATATGCTACTGATCACTGGCAAATAAAACCCGTGTACGTTTGTTTTATGGGAGACGGAAGCTATGATTACAGGAATATACTTCTGCCGTTCAGCAACTGGGTTCCACCTTATGAATTCACGGATCCTAATATCAATCAGGTGACAAGTTACACATCCGATGATTTCTTTGTCCAGCTTTCACCGGACAATCCTCCAATCCCCCAGCTTGCACACGGAAGGATTCCCGCTAGAACCATCACAGATGTAAACAGCTACTTAGATAAAGTGGATTGTTATGAAGATCCTTCTCATAACGGCTATTGGAAAAATAAAGCTATATTTGTGGCTGACGACGGGAATATTACTAACGATGGCTCACAGCATACAGATCAGTGTGAAGTGCTTGCTGAACAATATACTATTCCCACTCTGGATAAAAAGAAAATTTATCTTGTCATGTACCCTGCTGTTGTTACTTCCCAGGGTTTGAGGAAACCGGCCGTTAATGCCGATATCATAAAGTATTGGAACGAGGGGGCTATATCCATTAACTATACCGGGCACGGAAGCCCTGAGGTCTGGAGCCATGAATTTGTTTTTGAAAAAACAGTTGCGATAGCCCAATTGAATAATCTCTGTCTTTATCCGTTCTTAACGGTTGCAAGCTGTGATTTTTCGCATTTCGATGATCCGATCAATATTTGCGGCGGTGAATTGCTCAATACAACCCCTAACAAAGGTACTATCGGGACTCTTGCTTCGACAAGACCAGTATACGGTTCCCAGAACACACTTTTTAACAATTTGTTCTGGAGAAGCCTCGAATTTTACAGGGATACTTTGCTTCTCCCGATGAGATTCGGTAAAGCCGTATATATTGACAAACAAACTTACAATAGCGTCAACGACCTGAAGTTTGAGCTGTTATGCGATCCGACCCTTCGTGTTCAGATTCCGCGGTTCCAGTCAAAGATAGACAGTATTAGCGGTCTGAACAATGATACCATGCGGGCTCTCAGCCGTATCAAAATATATGGTTCAATAATTCGTCCGGATTCATCATTCTGGTCCGATTACAACGGTAATATTTATTTAAAGATTTTCGATGTGGATAAACACATCACGATAATTGATGAAGAAACCCCGCCGGCAACTTTCAATTTTAAGCTTCCGGGAGGAATTATTTATTCCGGAACACAAAACATAATTAACGGTAAATGGGTCATTACATATATTGTTCCTAAAGATATATCTTACCTCAACCAGAATGGGAAGATTATCAATTACTTTTATAATAATCAATCCGATGGTTCCGGTCTGTACACTAATTTTATCGTCGGAGGAATTGATCCTACGGCAGCGGTTGATACCACCGGTCCGGATATTAAGCTTTTTATTAATACAAGAAATTTTAGAAGCGGTGACGTAGTTAATGAAAACTTCAAGCTGCTCGGCGATCTGTTCGATGAATCGGGAATTAATACAACGGGTACGATCGGACACAAAATAGAAGCAACCCTGGATAATAACGATAACAATAAATATGACCTGACAAGTTTCTATAACAGTGATACAACTTATAAGTCCGGTCATCTTGAATATGACTTTACAGGAGTTGCTGAAGGGCACCACACTCTTAAAGTAAAAGCGTGGGATACATATAATAATTCTTCCGAAGCATCCATAGATTTTGTAGTTTCGATAGCAAACGGATTACGCGTGATGAATGTATATAATTATCCGAATCCATTCAAGGACAGGACAGCTTTTACATTCCAGCACAATTATCCCGACCCGATAAACGTGCAAATTAAGATATACACTGTAGCAGGAAGGCTTATTAAAGAAATTCAGCAGAACGATGTTCTGGATAAATTTGTTGTGATTGACTGGTCAGGAAAAGATGCAGATGGCGAAAGCCTTGCAAACGGTATATATATATATAAGCTTGTAGTAACCACCAAAGACGGGCAGACAGATACAAATGTTGGCAAGCTTGCTGTTTTAAAATAGTTTTAAAAGAATTAAATAAATAGATAAATATCCATTTCCCAGGAGGAAAACTTAGATGTTAAAATTCAAAATATGTGTTGTAGTGGCTGTGTTTTTGATAGCAGGTGATGTATTTGCCCAGGGCGAATCGGCTGTGCCCTTTTTATTAATAGGTCCTAACTCAAGAAATGGTGCTATGGGAGAGACCGGAACAGGACTGGTCAATGACGCTTCCGCGATGTACTGGAATCCGGCGGGGCTCGGATTTCAAAAGGGCATTGAAGTTAGTATTACTCATTCACCATGGCTGCCGGGTTTGGGTCTTAGCGACCTTTTCTATGACTATTTAAGCGGCAAGTACTATGTAAAAAAATTGAACGGCACCCTCGGGTTCAGCATAACTTACCTGAATATAGGTACAATCATTCAAACCGATGAATTCGGGAATACGTTAGGCGATTATAAAGCCTTCGATGGAGCTTTAGCCGTAGGTTACGGGACCAGGGTTACCAGAGATCTTGGCCTGGGAATCGTGACACGTTTCATTTACAGTAAGCTGGCTGTCGGTTTTGTCGGTAATGAGAAAGGTTCAGGTACTGCGTATGATCTTAGTTTTGATATATCTGCTCTCTGGCGTCCCTCAAAAACAAAGCTGAAATTTATTAATGACAGGCTGGGAATAGGTTTCAACTTTTCAAACATAGGACCCAAAGTGACCTACATAGATAATGCTCAGGCTGATCCTCTGCCTTCAAACCTGCGTCTGGGCTTTGGCTATGATGTGGTGAAAACAGAGTTCAACAACGTGACATTTACTCTTGATTTTGCTAAACTGCTAGTACGGAGACTCGACCAGGGGCAGTCAGACCCTCTGTACCGGGCAATGTTTACTTCCTGGACCGGGGGCTTTAATAATGTTTTGAGATCGATCCAGACATCTGTCGGAGCTGAGTACTGGTATGGTAATCCGAAGCTTATAGGACTCGAAGCCGGGTATTTCTACGAAGACCCGAGCCACGGAGGAAGAAAATTCATTACACTCGGGGCAGGACTCCGTTACAGCGTTTACGGTTTCGATTTCAGTTATATCAGCACCATTGAGCAAAACCATCCTCTTGCAAATACTCTCAGGTTTACACTTTTAGTGAATATTGGAAGTAACGGCAGCCAGAACAAGCCGAAACCACCGGATGAAAAAGCTCCGGAAAATAAAAAGGAAGAGCCTAAAAAGTAGATTAAAAAATTGTGTCAGGGTTAATTAAAAAGTGAAGAAAATATTATTTCTCCTCCTGCTTGTTTGTTCGGGCAATATATTGATTGCGCAGTTTAAACAGGCAAAGGAACCTGTTCTGGATCACCCTCTTAATTCACATCCTCAAAAGAAATTTGGAGGGTACTTATTTTCACCGTTTCCCGATACCCTTTACGTATATGCCATCATGGTTCAGTTTAAACAGCATGTTGACCCGAATACCACGGGAGATGGTACATTCGATCTGTCTAATAATTATCCCGATTCAGTAGACGCTCCCCCTCATGACAGCACATATTTTCTTAATCATCTTGAATTTCTCAAGAACTATTATTATAAGGTTTCCAAGGGTAAGTTGATCATCAAGTACCGGCTGCTGGGTAATGTCAGGACTATGTCGAATAATATGGCTGCTTATTCCCCTCTGCGTAATGAGAATTACCTTAAGCTTGGGAATTTATTTTATGAAGCATGGACTTCAGCGGACAGTGTTGTAGATTTTTCCGGTATCGACCCGGCAAAGTCGGCTTTTATTATTTTTCATGCCGGTGCCGGCAGGGATATCGATCTCGCGTCCCAGGGAATTTTTGAAGGAGCCCTCGATCTGCCTTCGATCTTTCTCAGCAATTCTACTCTAAAAAGCATTTACGGCGATACAACAAGAGGTTATTATACAAAAGAAGGGGTCATCATCCCCTCGTCATGCATTCTTCCTGAGCAGGAATACAGGGTCGTAAGCACTTCGTTCGGCTCTTTATATCTGGAACTGGGGCTTAACGGCATTACCGCTGCAAGCATAGGGAGTGACCTAGGTCTGCCGGACCTGTTCGATACGAGAACCGGCAATACCGCTATAGGCAGGTTTGGATTGATGGACGGACAGTCTATTTTCAGCTTTTCGGGAGTATTTCCTCCGGAGCCTTCTGCATGGGAAAAGCAATATCTTGGCTGGGTAAATCCCATTCCCGTCTATTCCGACGGTGTCTATACAACAAGATCAGCTTCGATTGATTATACCGGAAACAGTTCCGTGTATAAAGTATTTATATCGGCTAAGGAGTATTTTCTTGTTGAAAACCGAAACCGCGATGCAAAGAAGAACGGTCAGATGGTCTACTTTATCAATAACGGTGTCTTTGATTCGATAAAATTTACACAGGATCAGGACGGCTTCCAGAACGGGGATGTGTGGAAATTAAAAAAGAACATTACGGATGTGGATGAATATGACTGGAGCCTGCCAGGTCTTATTAATGATACTGCCGCTAACAGCGGAGGTATACTGATATGGCATATCGACGAGAATGTGATAGATGCAAATTTCGCATCCAATACCATTAATACGGATATCAATCACCGCGGAGTGGATGTAGAGGAAGCGAAAGGTTCACAGGATATAGGCGTTGTGATAAATACGCCGTTCGGGCAGTTCATCGGTGACGGAACCCCTTACGATTACTGGTTTAACGGCAACCATTACGTTCCTTCGAATATTTACAGGAATGAATTTACACCGACCTCATTTCCGAACTCAAAAAGTTATTCGAATATTAATTCGCACGTATGTTTGAGCGCATTCAGTACAATCGATTCGTCTATGACTTTCAATTACCAGCAGTGCGGGAACATAAACAGCATTAATAAATATCCGCGGTTTATAGGCATAGATACAAACGGAAATGCACAGCCTGTTGGTATTGATTTCAACAACAACGGGTTCGACGAGGTGTTCGTTAATGTTAAAGACAGTCTGTATGGTTTCAGAGATAACGGAAATCCCATAAGGGTGGATATGGCTAACGGTTTTTTGGCTGACAGCGTATCATCGGTCGAGGTCGGTTTCCTGCCGTTTATCTCCAGTACCCCAAATCATATCATCACGGGAGTTTATCAGAATAAGTTCAATCTTATAACTTTCAATATTGATTCGTTAACCACAGCTCCAACTGTAATTCAGATCGCGGCTAATAATATTTTGACCGTTCCTGCACTCTATACGAACGTATTGGAACCCATACAGACGATTTCATATTTATATTCTGGTACAGTGGATGGTAAAATAGCAAAACTTTCAACTGACTCGCTCCACATTACTTACGATTCGGTCTCGAACAAAAAAATCGTTGAGCTTGCCTTGAGCTACGGCAGAGCGTACGCTTTTTTAGATGATAATTACAAATATTTTGCACTCGGGAAGATGGGCAACCAGAGCAGCGGAGTTGATACTGTAATTATTACTAAAGATAATAATATTCTGCTGAACGGGAAGGTAATTCAGAACCATCTCGGGATAACACAGATAAACTCATCTCCCGTATTAGCTGATATCAATAATGACGGTAGCCAGGAGATACTATTCACAGCTGATGATAGGGTTTTTGCTATTAACCGTGCAGGGGTTGTCATAGATAATTTCCCTTTCAGCATACTCGGCGTGAATAGCATCCAGAGCGGCTGTGCTGTAGCAGACCTGAATGGAGATGGCGTGTATGATGTTATCTTCGGGACGGGTGACGGCAGGGTATATGCTTACGGTGCTGACGGAAAAGTACTCGACGGTTTCCCGCTGCTCACGGGCAAAGTTATCAAATCTACACCCGCGATAATTAATGTAAATGGTAATTTCGGTATAGTGGTGTATTCAACTGACGGATATCTTTATGGTTGGAAGACCCCATGGATCTACAACGAATCGAAAATACTCTGGAGAAATTATCTTGGGGATAAGTATCACAAGAATTCCAATTATACAGTTTCTACGGTGTCTGTTACGGGACCCTGCCTGCCTTCAGATAAAGTTTATAACTGGCCTAACCCGGTTTATGGAAAGACCACCAATATACGTTATTTTCTTAATGTAACGGCAACAGGCGTAAAAGTCCGCATTATGGATCTCGCAGGAGAGCTTGTTACTACTCTCAACGGACCTGCAGTATCGGGAATCGATAACGAAGTTGTCTGGGATGTATCGAATGTCCAGAGCGGAATATACATCGGTGTTCTGGAGCTTCAGGGCAGCAGCTGTTCCGAGACTCCGTCCATCAAGATTGCAGTCGTAAAGTAACTTTTTACAGAAAGTTGGATTAATTATATTTGGTCTTCCTGAATTTTCAGGAAGACCTTTTTCTTTGTTATTCCTGCCCAGCATAGCTGGGTAAACTCCAGCGGGAATCCAGTTAAAAATTAGACTTAATTTCTATTATTGATGTCGAAACAGGATAATGATAGACAAAAGCTTACTTTCTTCGGTATTGTATTAAGATGCAGCTTATAATTTTCATAATATCTGTTTTATATTTTCTTGAGCTTGCTGTGTTCTTTATGGGCATGGTCAGGAATATGAAACGCGGAAGCGTCATACACGATAACCTGCCGTTAGTCAGTGTCATAGTTTCAGCAAAAAACGAAGAAGCAGTCATTGCAAGGTGTATGGAATCTCTCGTAAAATTGGATTATCCTGAAGATAAGCTGGAAATCCTGATGGTCAATGACGGTTCGGTTGATAGAACGAAGGATATTATTCTGGGATATTGCGAAAAATATCCCGCGCTAAAATATCTGGAAACGGATACCTCACCTTCAACCCTCCGCGGAAAAGCCAGAGCCCTGGCACAGGCAATAAAAAGTGCTAAGGGAGAATTTATCTTTACTACCGATGCGGATTGCGTAGTAAAACCATCATGGGTAAAGGAAATGCTCGGATATTATGATGAGCGGACGGGAGTTGTCAGCAGCTATTCTATTATCAAGCCGAAAAACGTTAACTGGGCGGTTCAATCCCTTGATTGGATGTACCTGCTCGGCATTGCCTGTGGTTCGGACGGAATTAATGATCCGCTAAGCTGTGTAGGAAATAACATGTCATACAGAAAAAAAGCTTATGAAGAGATCGGAGGGTACGAGAAAGTAAAATATTCCGTTACGGAAGATTTTATGCTTCTGAAAACGATACGAACCAAAACGAAATGGAAAACGAAATTTGCTCTCAACAGTGATACGGTAAATTATACACTGCCGTGCACAAGTTTTATGGAAATATACCGGCAGAAGAAAAGATGGGGCAAAGGCGGACTGAACATAGTCTTTCTCGGATTTCTGGTTGGGTTGTTCGGATGGAGCATCAGTATAGCGCTTCTATCTGGATGGCTGTTTGTACCGGCTTGTATATATATAGCTTTACTGGTGTTCAAGTTCCTTATTGATCTGCTATTTATTCTTCCTGCAATCATCAAATTCCGCGAATACAGAGCCATTCTTTATCTTCCTTTGTTTGAAATATATTTTTCAATTTATGCCGTTGCGCTCCCTTTCATCCTGCTATTTGACAGAGACGTAATCTGGAAAGAGCAAAAAGTGTAAGAAAATAATACTATCATGTTAACTCGCATATACTCTTATCTTAATCTGGATTTCTTGCAATCTACATTTTTAAAGTAGATAATAATAAATCTTAATTATTTTAATTTATTTCCAGCCTTAGTCTAAAACCCCCCTTAATCCCCCCTTTGATTAAAGGGGGGATTAAGGGGGTTAGAAGCAAAAATTTATGCTAAATATGTTATAGATTATAAATTTTTATTATTAAAAAGTATAAAGAAGATTTTTCGTACGTATTAATTTGGCCAGAAGTGCGGATTGACCTGCCCGCAGTATTGATTTGCTCTTGCTTTATTAAATATATTTAATTAAAATTATGTCGCATTGGGGATAATATTCTTCTGATTCAATACCCTCAAAATACATAGTATTTCTGAATTTAATTCACCTTTCGGGGGAAAGGAGAAGGAAATGAAAGCTAAAGCAACACCTCACAACAATGGACTCATCATTATCCAGAAAACAATAAATAAGTTAATTTTCTTATTTCTGTTTATCGCACTTCTTACTGCAACCTTTTATTCACAGGTACAGGAGGAGTGGGTTCAAAGATATAACGGACCGGGAGATTCCGATGATGTAGCAACTGCCATTGCTGTTGATGCTTCAGGAAATGTATATGTAACAGGAGAGAGTCGGGGAACCGGAATAATTTATGACTATGCAACGATAAAATACAATACAAATGGAGTACAACAGTGGGTTCAAAGATATCACGGGCCGGGAATATATAATGATGAAGCTAGTTCCGTTGCAGTTGACGGTTCAGGAAATGTGTTTGTAACAGGAGGAAGTTATGGAAGCGGAACAGGATATGACTATGCAACGATAAAATACAACGCAAATGGAATCCAGCAGTGGGTTCAAAGATATAACGGACCGGGAGATAGCACTGACAATGCAACTTCCATCTATGTTGATAATTCAGGAAATGTATATGTAACTGGAATTAGTATTGGAAGCGGAACGGGTTGGGGCTATGACTATGCAACGATAAAATATAATGCAATCGGGGTACAACAGTGGGTTCAGCGATATAACGGACCGGGAAATGGTAATGATCAGGCATATTCCATTGCAGTTGATGGTTCAGGAAATGTGTATGTAACGGGATCTAGTATTGGAAATGGAACAATTGAAGACTATACAACTATTAAATACAATGCTATTGGAGCACAGCAGTGGATTCAAAGATATAACGGTCTTGGTAATGGCGTTGATGTAGCATATTCACTTGCAGTTGATGGTTCAGGAAATGTGTATGTAACAGGAAAAAGTGATGGAGGGGGATTAGAAACTGATTATGCAACAATAAAATACAATACTAATGGAGTTCAGCAGTGGGTTAAACTATATAATGGGCCTGGAAATAGTCTTAACCAGGCATCTTCCATAGCTGTTGACGTCTCCGGAAATGTATATGTAACAGGTGGGAGTTGGGGGAATGGAAATGATGACTATGCAACTATAAAATATGACTCAAATGGAATCCAGCAGTGGGTACAAAGATATAACGGACCGGGAAATGGTTCAGATATAGCATATTCTCTTGCAGTTGATGGTTCAGGAAATGTGTATGTAACAGGATTAAGTCGTGGAAGTGGAACGGGTGTCGACTATGCAACTATAAAATATGGCTCAAATGGAGTCCAGCAGTGGGTTCAAAGATATAATGGACCGAGAAATGATTGGGATGCAGCATATGCCCTTGCAATTGACATTTTGGGAAATGTATATGTAACGGGAGGTAGTTGGGGGAGTGGAACATATATTGATTATGCAACAATAAAATATTCACAGAATATAGGAATTAAGCGAATCTCTTCTGAAGTTCCCGATAGGTATGCTTTATATCAAAATTATCCAAACCCCTTCAATCCTTCAACAAAAATTAAGTTTGACATTCCTGATTTCCCCCTTATGAAGGGGGCCAGGGGGATGAGTGTCAGATTAACCATCTTCGACCTCCTCGGCCGTGAAATAGCTACCCTCGTCAACGAACAACTAAAACCCGGAAGCTATGAAGTTGAATGGGATGGCTCGAATTACCCCAGCGGTGTGTATTTTTATAAATTGATTACCGGCGAGTTTACGAAGACAATGAAGATGGTGCTGATAAAATAAATCCCCTCATCTGTCCCCAGGACTCCTTCGGTGAACCACAGACCTGCCCTGCTGCAGGCAGATTTAAAGGATTAGAATGATTACCCGGATCAATCAGTGTAATCTTTTAAATCATATTAATCTGTGGTTCAGATAATTAGAGTAAAAATTCCCGCCGTATAATACTGATTCTAAAGCTCCGTAGGAGCGGAATATCTATAGTTATTCTTACAATTTATTCTTTAGCTCCATAGGAGCGAAATAATTAAGAATTAATGATATGATTATTTAACCCCTACGGGGCTTATGATACAAATTTTATTCTTGACTATAGACATTCCGCTCCTATGGAGCTGAATTTAACTTCTAAATCCATTTCATTGAAACATTCCTGTTATCTGTCCCTGATTATCACAGTTAGTATTAATTTTTGCCTTGATTTTTGCAGATTATTGTAGTATATTTGTAAATTATAGTTTATAGACCACCCCGCCCCCGATAAATCGGGGTCACCCCTCCTTGCTAAGGAGGGGACGCATAAGTTCTTTGTAATTATCCATCTCCCCCTTGCCAAGGGGGAAGTACCCCGACGCTAAGTCGGGGGGTAGGGGTCTGAAAGCATTACTAAGTAGTCATTACTTGTTTTCTAAAAAATGGCGATTCCTGAAGATTTTATTACTTACCATTACTTAAGTAATGGGGGGTGTACCCCCTGTACGAAAATGCCGTTTCAATGATATTTTCTTACAAAATTGTAAAGAAAATTCTTTAAGTAATGAAATCTTGCGATTTTAAATAAATCCTGTTTGTGAAGTAGTGTCTGAAGTGGTGATTTATAGTTTAAATCAGTTCTCAATAATAATTCTTGATCTCTTTCCCCAGAAAGTTGATAGTCCATGCTATTACACCGATATCATCAAGGTAACCGAAGAACGGAACAAAATCGGGAATTGCATCTACCGGGGTAATGAAATAAATGAGTGCTGCTACCACCACGGATTTTCTGTACCATTTTACATTTTTATCGAAAAGGTATTTTCTAAGTGCTATAAGATGCTTGATTATTCCCGGCTGAAGTTTTATTCTGTTCTTTTCTAACTTCCTGTCAACGCTTTCGGCAAGGACCTGCGTTTCAAGTTCGGAAAGTTCCTCCTGAGGCAGATAATCTTCGATGAATCCGCCGTTTTCATTATCTGTGTTGAATATATTATTTTCTGTTTTGGTCATATTCTAATTTTAATTGTTTATGAAAAGTATAATCCCGAAAAACCCGGGATGAACATTTCGACAAAATTGAGATATGGCATTGTAAAAAATATTATTATCCTGAAGAACAATTTTGAGAAACCCGGGATATAACTGAACAATATCAGTATTATGAAGATACCGAAAAACCCGATCTGCCTGTACCTGTAAGCCGCCTCATCGGGAAGCAGGTGGGCAAATATATGAGAACCGTCCAGAGGAGGAACGGGCAAAAGGTTGAATATGGCTAATGTCACGTTCAGGAATATACCGTATGCGAACATCTTGAAAATGAAATTCATGAATTCAAAGGTCATTGATGATTCCGGTACCGAAAAATTTACTATGATGAAGTGGATCAGTATAACAAATACTGAGCAAATGAATGCGGTAATGAGATTCGAAAAAGGTCCTGCGGCGGTTACCAGAGTATCATCCCTTTTGTAATGGCTGAAATTCCCCGGATCAATAGGAACGGGTTTTGCCCAGGCTATGAATACTCTGCCGGTTGTAAGTATGGATAACAAAGGAACAAGGATCGAGCCGAAGAAATCAATATGAGGAATAGGATTTAATGTCAATCTCCCCATATCCCTGGCTGTGGTATCTCCGCATCTTAATGCAACCCAGCCGTGTGCCATTTCATGTATGACAACGGAGAATATCAGGATAGGGACAATATAAATATTTTCGAGATATGATCTTAGATCCACGACGGTGTCCTAAAATTGTGCAACAGGAAATTTTATTTTGACATAAAATCCCAGGTTCGAAAGCTCTTTCATAAAATTATACTTTGTATAGAAATCGAAAATAAACAACGTGAACCCGAAACCCAGTCCTGCGCTTATCTTTGAGTCATTAACCGGGAAGCCGGTATTAACGGTCGGAGGATCAATCACTCTGGTTATCTTATTTGTTTTAATATCGAAAGCAATAAAAGGTATTGTATATGATGAGTTTAATAGTTTTGCCAGAGTGTATTCAATGGATAATCCGAAGGACAATATCTTTGTTCTGAAGCTGTTAAGCAGAAGAGGAGTGATAAAATTATCCGAACCCGCATAGCTGAAATAATCGATTTCTATTCCCGGTACAAAAGGAAAGATTATGGTAGAACCATACTCGATCCTCCCGAGAATGCCGAAAGTAGGATTCGAACTGGTGCTCAAGTCCCTGAGCGGTACATCGAGCCCGAACCCTAAGTTCAGGAAGATACCGCTGAGCTTAATATTTGAAGACTTTTTTGGATTTTTTACCGTGTCTTCGGGAAAAGTGTTGTACAGGGAATGTATTGAATTCTTCCGAAAATTTTTATTTCCGGAATGATTAATTAGATCCTGTGAATAAATATTTTGCAGGAAGAAAAGGGAAAAAATTGCTATTAATATATGCTTAGATACCTGTTTCATATTACATGTAGCGGTTCATTAATTCCATTAATTTGTTGGCTTCAAACTGGTTCAGGCTTTTTTTTCTTACAGCCAGTTCTATGGCTTCAATTCCCATCAATACATAAAATGGGAGCACTTCGCGGAGATCTTTTGCGAGCGTTTCAAGATGAAGCTGAACTGTTACAGTATCGTTTCTTTCTATAGGACCCGTTAGTGAATTGATAATACCCTTTTCCCTGATATTGTTCAGGGTTTGTTCCGTTAATGGCTTATATATGTCGAAAAAATTAAGATTATTAAATCCATTTTTCAATCTCTTTTTTGATTGCCCAATTTTCCGGATGAGTTGTGTTATTTTTTCAACCTGTGAAAAATGTGATGCAAGATAATTGGATGCGAAAACACAGCAGATGTGGTGCAAAACTTTGTTCTCTCTGGATAATTCCAGCACTCTGGACCCGAGGGCTTTTGCTATACTTCTGCCCTCATGAATGCATCCCGGGCTGCCTTCTAAAACGATATATATGTTTTTGAATCTCCCGCTGAAACGGGAAGCGATTGAGTCGAAAGTTTGTACAGGATGAAATGACCCGATGAATGCACTGGCTTTTTTTAAAGGCAGAAGAAGATCAGAGCTGTGTGCACCGGATGTATGAAATATGTATTTGTCCTTGAGATCGATCTTTTTCTCAAGCAAAGAGTCAGCCGCTGAAGTGATAGCCGAGTCTTCGGTGCAGATGAAAATCGTTCTGCATTTTTTAAAATCTTTTGCATCCATCTTCGTAGATGAATGCCTGATAACGGGTCTGACCTCGAACTTTCGCGTTCTTATTAATGAATGGTACAGATGCGAACCTAATTTTCCAAAACCGATGATAGCGATCTGTATCATTTGCTGTATTCGTTCTTACTTTTTAAAATGATTGTGACCGGCCCGTCGTTGACAAGCTTTATTTTCATCATAGCAGCGAAGATACCGTCTTTCACTTTGCCGGGAGGTAAATATTTTTTGCACAACTGAATATAATATTTGTAAAGCTCTTCCGCACGGGTGGGTTCCCCGGCATCGGTAAAGCTGGGCCTGTTGCCGTGGCGTGTATCGGCATGCAGGGTAAATTGTGATATGACCAGCATTTCGGTTCCGGTATCGATCAGTGAACGGTTCATCTTTGCGTTCTCATCGTTGAATATACGCAGGTTCACCGTCTTCGCTGCAAGGTATTCCGCTTCCTGTTCAGTGTCATCGTTGCGGATACTTAACAGGACAAGGAGACCTTCACCGATGGAATTGATAAATTGGGAATCTACAGTGACCGATGCTTCAAGGACTCTTTGGATTAATGCTATCATGCTGTTGGCGTATAGTCTACATAAAGTACCCTGTCGATGTTCAGGAGATCTTTGTAAAAAGTATATTGTTTTATCCCGTTTTCATCCAGCAGTTCTTTGACAATTTGTTTTTTTCCGTCACCGATCTCGAGGAGAATTTTCACCGGGTTCTTCGTATTTTTCAGCAGGTCTATCATTTTCCTGTAAAAGACAAGACCATCTTTCCCGTCTGTCAATGCCTGCCCGGGTTCGAAATTTCTAATCTCTTCAGGCAGTGAATTGTATTCATCTATCGGGATGTAAGGGGGATTGCTGATAACTATGTTATATCCCTTAAAATCTTTTAGATCGGCAATAAAATTCATTTTCATGAAATTAATTTTATCCTCTGTCCCATGCACTGCTGAATTTTCTTTTCCTGCCGATAAAGTTTCTTCATCAATATCGATAGCATTGATTTTGCAATCTGAATTTTTTGCTATGGAGATGGAAATGCATCCCGAACCTGTTCCTATTTCCATTATACGAACATCCGGTAATTCTGAAGAGCCTATTAATTCTATGCATTTTTCAACGATTAGCTCAGTTTCCGGTCTCGGTATAAGGACGGTTTGATTCACTTTAAACTTCAGTCCATAGAATTCACTGTAACCCAGAATGTACTGGAGCGGTTCGCGGTTAAGTCTTCTTCTGACCTTATCTCTGAATTGGGTGAGTTCATGTTCGTCCAGCGGTTTTTCGAAATCCAGGTAAAGATCTATTCTTTTCATATTGAGTGTATCGGCAAGCATCATTTCAGCATTTAATCTTGCATTATCGATATTTTTTTCCTTGAATAGATTTTCGGTAACTTTTAGGAGTTCCAGGATGTTCCAGTTTTTTTTATCAGACATTAAGGGTATAAGAAAGCTGCAGGCGTCTTGTTTTCGTAAACAATCTCACCGTGCAGTATGGTCATAAGGATTTTTGTATTTAAAAGAACTTTAGGATCCGGTTGCACGATATCTTCGGAAAGGACAACCATATCGGCGATCTTGCCGGGTTCAATCGTACCTTTCAGATTTTCTTCGAAGCATGCATAAGCCGGCCATGCGGTAAAAGATCTTAATGCATCCTGGATCGTGAATTTTTGGGCTGAGTTATTTATTCCTTTTCCGTTAGAGGTATCGAACGGTAATCCTGATGTTAGAAAATACATCTGTATCAGCGGGTTGATAATGTGATAAGGAAAATCAGTTCCTGAAATAACCATTCCGTTCTGCTTCAGGAGCGTACCCCAGAGTCCGAGGTTATTGCCGTTCTCGGGATTGATAAGCTCGTTCAGAGCTTCTTTATCTTCAAGTGTGACCTCAGGTCTTATTGATGGAATGATATCAAGCTGTTTGATACGCTGGAGATCATTCGGCTGAACAAATTCAAGGTATTCTATTCTGGTGCGTCCCGCTCTGGATTTTGTATCTTTCGAAACAGCTTCAATTGCATTAAGTGTTGCGTTCACAGCTCTGTCACCGATCGCTTTTACAGAGACCTGGAAGTTCTTATCGAATGCTTTCTTGCACATCTCTTTGATGTCGTATTCATCATTGTAGGGTGTTTTTCTTTTCGGGTTCTGCAGGTAATCGTTTTCCATAGCGGCGTCCTGCGTTTCGAAGTACCCGTCGTATTCCAGGCTCATGCATTTGATATTGATATGGTCTTTGTATATCTCCGGTCCGCTGGAAATATATTTTTCGAACAATGGACTTTTACCGTTTATCATTGCGTACAGCATAATAGGGAACCTGTTATCGTCTACCATTTTTTTGTAGACATTCAGCACTTCTTCGGAGATGTTCGCGTCGTTCACTTCGGTGATCCCGTACTTGAAAAGCTCGGTAATACCCTTCTGTACATCATTCATCACCTGGGTTTCCGAGGGCTGGGGCAATATTTTCATGACCAGTTCCTGTGCATCATCGTACAGGATCCCCGTAGGTACGTTCTTTTCATCTTTTTCGATTTCGCCGTTGGGCGGATCAGGGGTATCCTTCGTTATTTTAGCTTCGTCAAGAACTTTTTGATTCACCCATACCATATCTGCACGGTAATTTATAAGGTAGATAAAACATTTTGTTGAAATCTTATCCAGTATGGTGTGATCGATATTTTCGTATTGTTCCTGTGGGAGAGCTTCGTTATCCCATCCGAAACCGCCTATCCAATCACCGTCCTTGGCGGTCTTTACGCGGTCTGTCACCAGTTTAACTATCTCGTCTACTGTTTTCGCTCCGCGCAGGTCGATGAAGCTGAGGTTCCTTGAGAACTCCATAAGGTTTCCCTCTGCATCGATGAAGCCAGGGACTACGGTCTTTCCTTTAAGGTCTATAGTCTTACTGGAGGGATATTTATCGGTCAGTTCTTTGGTTTTTCCCAAGGCCAGTATTTTCCCTTCACTTACGGCAACAGCTTCGGCGATCGTGTTGTTTTTATCGAGTGTGTAGATTTTTCCGTTGGTATAAATTACATCGGGCTTTTTGCTGCATGAAACAAATAACAGAGGTAACAATAATAGAGCTAAGAATTTTAATTTTTTCATCGTGTGATTTTTTGGTTTAATTTTATCAAATATATTGAATTAAACAGGGAGTTTCAATTTAGAACAGAAGAGGTTTATAATTTGGATTTGTCATTACTGTGTTTATGGGAGTGATATTTTGTTAAAATATCTACTTTTATTCATCATACATTTTTAGCTTTAAAACATTATATTTGTAAGCCATGTAATTCTATAAAGAATTAATTTTAAATCATATATAATTAGCAGGAGATAAAAATGAAAAAAATGCTTTTCCTCGTTCTATCTCTCTTTATTCTATCGGGTATATCGTATTCCCAGATAGATAACATTTTCAAGAAAAAACTGCCCGGTGTTCCTGACTGGTCACCGGAAGGATCTGTTACAACCAGTATCAAGGATGCGTATCCCGTGGTACCCTGGCTTGATAATTTTGATGAATGGGAACCAGACAGTATCACGGATTTCAACCTGGGACCGGGCTACTACAGGGCTGAGATACAGACCTACTGCCTGCATGCGGGCACTTACGGACCCACGCAGGGTGATGGCTATCTGCTCGCTCCGCTTTTAGGGACTCAGGCAAACCAGATAAGCTCTATTCTAAAGCGGTCAGAAATGCATCCTGAGATCGCACAGCATGATATACAGCTATTGCTCTGGGGAATAGAAGCTGGAACAAAGTTCACGGATTATCCCGCTGATTTCCAGGTAAGGGTCAAGCCGCTTCTTACTGCGGATGAGATAACAAAAATGAGCGTTGACCTTACACCTGCTTTTAACCTTGTTCCATCAGAGATGAAAGACGTTGCTAATATGTATAGCGATATGCGTAAAAGGTTGGTAGACCCTGCATCAAATTATCAGGATATAGAGCAGATAGCAGTAAAGAACGGTGTTCCTCCGGGACTCGGACCTGGAAGCAAAGTGGTGAACCCCGGCAACTGGAGCTACATGAAAGACGGGTTTTATGTCAGAACTTATCCCTATTCATACCCGCATACGATGATAGAAATTTATAGACCGCGGCATGTGAATACCGAGCGGGATAACCTAAAACGTGTGACAGCTCTCGAAGACGAAGGATACAGAATAGAAATTGTTTATGATGATGACCCGGGTAGAAATGTACTCTCTACACCGGGCAATCCCGATGTTCCGATATGGAGGATCAAATCTATTAAATTGAAAGGACCTGAAGCGGGACAGGAAATGACACTAGATAATTATCCCGGCTGGATGGTCAAAGATAAAGGTCAGCCTTTGAAACAGGGAGGTTCGGAAAGCTATTCCACCGTTTATTATGATGGCGACCCGGGTTACGGCGAATACCAGGGGCGGGTGAATTCAGGGAAGCAGGCGATAAAGGATTTTAACCAGTACCAAAAAGACAGAGATATGCAGCAGCTAAAAGACAAACAGGATGAATACTGGGCTGACTATAATACTATGGAGGGATTGAAAGTTGCTACAAATCCGCTCAACAAAAAGGGACAGATGAACTGGATAGAGAAAAATCTTCAGAAAGTGAAAGACTGGTGGAACCAGTCAAGTGACGCGCTGGCAGGAGGTGATGGGACGAAAAATAATAACCCGAAAAAATTCGATCCGAATAACCACGTATCAACACCGGGCAATACTAACATGCAAAGACTTGCTATATCTAACAGGAAATTCGGTCAATAGTTGACAGGGCACGTTATGGATGAAGAAAGAAAGGTACTTGCAAAGAAATACGAGAAAATAAAGCTGATCACAGGAATAACCGAGAGCATCGTTTCGTTTGTTCTATTATTACTATTCGTTGCTCTCGGTTACAGCAGGAAACTTGAACTATATGCTTATTCGTATTCTTCAAATCCATATTTTGCTCTTTTGATATACATCTTCATACTGGGAGTATTGTCTGCTGTACTTTCTTTTCCGGTGGATTATTTTTTCGGTTACCGTCTTGAACATAAATTCGGTCTATCGAACCTGACTTTCTTCAAGTGGATAACTGAAGGATTAAAATCAGCCGGAGTTGGTATTGTTCTGGGTGTTCCGATATTAATGCTTTTCTTTTACATGATCATGAATTATTACCTGTGGTGGCTTTGGTTTGGATGTGTGATAGTAGTTTACACTATACTTCTTGTTCAGCTTGCTCCGGTCCTTATCTTCCCGCTTTTTTATAAGTTCAAACCGATAGAAAATGAATCCCTGAAGCGAAGGATACTCGATCTCTGTGACAGGATCGGTTTCAAGGTGAAGGGTGTGTTCACGTTTGATATGAGCAAAACAACTAAAAAAGCAAATGCGGCATTTACGGGACTCGGGAGGACGAAGAGGATAATTCTCGGTGATACATTAGTTTCGGGTTTTTCGGAAGATGAAATTGAAACTGTTTTTGCACATGAGGTCGGACACTATAAGAAGGGACACATAAAGAAAAATATTTTTATTTCTTTCTTTTCCACATTCGCAGGGTTGTTCATATTATCAAAAGTATATTCTCTACTCCTTCCAAAGTTCGGTTTTACAGAGGTTTGGGACATAGGGGCATTGCCGGTTCTTGTATTGATAGCTTCGGTGTTCGGGTTTATTATGAAGCCTGCAGGTGCATATATATCCAGGAAATTCGAATATGAAGCGGACAGGTTCGCTCTTGACACAACCCAAAACCTACCCGTTTTTAGGTCTGTGATGGAAAAACTCGCATTTCAGAATCTCTCCGATGAAGAACCGAACAAACTGGTCGAGTTCTGGTCATACTCGCACCCTTCTGTAAAAAGAAGGATAGCTGCGGCAGAGAAATATTATAAGGAAATATCTGTTTAGTTAATTAGAATTGTTATATATCATCACATCAAATACTAGAATCTCATTTCATTGAATATCCCTTCTATAAAAAGTATATTACACAAATGAGAACGAGGATACTTATTACAGTCGGGGATATTAACGGGATAGGTCCTGAGATAATTTTAAAAGCATTGCGGAACCCCGTTATTTCGGGCAAATATGACATCACTGTGATCACCCCGCTGCGTGTGCAGGAGTATTACTACAGGAAACTTCATCTTAAGGGCGGCATGGAGAATTATAAGATCATCTCGATATGCGAGGGTAAAGCTAACGTAAATTTGGGTGAAATAACCGAAGAATCGGGATACATTTCGGGCTTTGCCGTTAAAACCGCTGTAGAACTGTGCTTAAAAAATAGGTATGATGCAATTGTCACAGCCCCCATTTCTAAAAAAGCCCTTCACCTGGGCGGTTTCCTGTATGAAGGACACACTGAAATGCTTTCGGATCTCAGCGGTTCGAAACATACGGCGATGATAATGCTGCATAAAAAAATGAACATTGGTTTTGCTTCTACTCACCCACCGCTGAAGAATGTTCCGAAGATACTTACAAAGAATTTGCTGAAAAATAAGATAAAGGTATGCATAAATGCAGCTAAAAATGACCTGGGCATCAAAAAACCCCGTATCGGAGTGCTATCCTTAAATCCGCATGCAGGTGAGAACGGACAGATAGGAGATGAAGAAATAAAAACCATTATACCTGTGATCGATGAATTAAATAAAGAATCCAATGGTGCCCAATTGAGCGGACCATATCCTTCCGATTCATACTTTGCCGTTGGGAAGTATAAGGATTTCGACATGACGTTTGCCATGTACCACGATCAGGGTTTTATACCATTCAAGATGGTAGCAGGTTTTCACGGAGTAAATTACACGTCGGGTTTGAGCTTTATAAGAACATCACCGGACCACGGTACGGCATTTGATATTGCTGGAAAGAATATTGCGGACGAATCCGGAATGATAGAAGCGATCAGAACAGCCGATAAGTTATATAAAACAAGAGTTAAAAACATTAAGAGCGGAAAGAATTGATTTTTTTTAAGAACGTTTCATTTTCATATCCTAAAAAGGAAATTTACAAAGACGTCAGCTTTACGATAGATAAAGGTGAATTCGTTTTCCTGATAGGGGAAAGCGGGATGGGAAAAACAACTCTGCTCAGGATGATAAATATGGAATTGTTTCCCGAAGAAGGTGAATTGATCGTTTCGGATTACAACAGCAAGACCATCAAGAAACCGGAGGTGCCGCTGCTCAGGAGGAAGATAGGTTTTGTGTTTCAGGATTTCAAGCTGCTGGATGACCGCAACGTATATGATAACGTTGCTCTTCCGCTATACCTTTCTGGGATAAAACCTGCACAGATAAAAAAGAAGGTATTCAACGTGTTAAATGAAGTAGGAGTGTTTGATTGCTACAAGAAGATGCCTGAAGAGCTATCAGGAGGAGAACAGCAAAGGGTTGCTATAGCAAGGGCTATTGTTAATGAGCCTTTCATTTTGATTGCCGATGAACCTACGGGCAATCTTGACCCTTTTGTTTCATTCGACATCATAAAACTTCTTCTAAATATCAACTTCACAGGGACTGCCATACTTATAGCTACGCATAACTACGAAATTGTTAAAAAGCTCCGGAGCAAGAGGCTTCTCCAGATAAAAGACAAGAAAATTTTAGATGTGGTTATCAAAGATTAATGAAGTTAAGGTATATTATTCGTAGGTACTCTCTTAGCCACAGCGGGAGATAAGGAAGTGAAGTATCTTCTGCCAGTCCTTCTCAAAGTCGAATTCGAATTTGTCTGCTGGATTTACCTCAAATGCGATCCGGATCATCCGCATTCCTTCTTCTATGCGTCCTTCGATGAAATCTAATTTAGCTTTTACGTAATACGGTTCACACCAGTCAGGTCTGCTTTTCATCAGCCGGTTTATCTCGTATGAAGCAGCTGCATATTCTTCAGCTTCGATCAAAGTGTTGCAGAGATCCAGCTGTGCATTATAGTTGTAAGGGTCTGCTTTGAGAACGTGCCTGTAGCTCTGAAGAGATTCCCTCAATTTGCCCAGGTTATATTCGGCATCGGCTTTAGCATACCAGAGTTCGGGGTTATCGCTGTGGAGTGCAAGGGCATAATTATAATCTTTCAACGCTTGCCTGTAATCTTCGAGCTGATAAAATGAATTTCCCCTGCCGAAATATGATTCATAATGTTTGGGGTCAAGCTGGATCACGCCGGTGAAGGAATCTATAGCTTCTCTATAATATCCCATCTGCTCGTACGCATTTGCGAGGTTGTAGAGGGCATATACATCCCTCTTATTGTAATGTACAGCCAGTTTATAGCTGTCTATAGCCCGTGTAATGACACCCAGGCTTGCATAGGCGTTTCCTTTGTTATACCAGGCAGAAGCAAACTTGCTGTTGATTGAAAGAGCCGTTTCGTAGCTCTCTATAGCCGAGTAATATCTTCCCATCCTGCTTAATACGACCCCTCTATTATACCATGCATTGTAATTAAGAGGAGCAAGGTCTATATGTTTATCATAAGCGTTTAGGGCTTCGGGGAGCTGGTCCAAAAAATCGAAGCAGTAGCCGAGTTCGTAGTACGAGTCTTTATGATAAGAATCAAGCTCGATGATCTTTTCGAAATAGACAGCCGCTTCATCGAAAGCGTCCATCTTCTCAAGGATAAGGCCTTTGTTGAATAGAGCATCGATATTGTTTGCATCAAAGCTGATCACTTTTTCGAAACAGTCAAGTGCGGCTTCATGTTTACCGGAATTATCAAGTGTGATGCCTTTGTTCACGAGGGCTTCTTCATCGAATGGATTCAGTGAAATGGCTTTGTCGAAACATTCGAGTGCATTATCATAATCTCCCATGTTGTCATAAATTATTGCTTTTCTCTGCCATATTTCATTTGAATATGGAAAAAATTCCAGCAATGCATTGATGTAGTTGAGGGCTTTTTCCTGCTGATTTTTTTCAAGAAGATAATTTATCGCATCGTCTATTGTTTCAAGATCAAGATCGGGTATCGTATTCACACCCTTTAACAGTGCATTGATCAGTTCTTCTTTATCTTCTTTCTTCTCGTACGAATCGTCATCAAAGTCGATATCGTCGAAATAGCCCATATTAATTCTCCTTATCCATTTGCTTTAATCTAAAATTTTTTTGTATATATGTCAAGAGACTATTTCGAAGAATAGTATGTAAAAATTTTTACATAAAGATTTGAGGCTAAAATCGATTTTTGGTATTGACAAGTGCAAGGTTAGGATGTACTTTAGTCATTCCAGACCAGGTCAAAAAGCAGAAACGAGGCTGTGAGGACAACTATCGTGTATGAGACGAGTATCTGGAATTCTGCGGAAACCTCCCCGAAACTGGTTCCTTCAAATGACATCCATGTTGCGTTGATAACTGTAAGTAATAGAGGCAGTAGAAGAGGAAAGGAAAGAACGGGATAGAGAGTCCCTTTAGAATTTGATTTGGAGATGAGAGCTGCAATGATGGTCATTACAGCGGTTAGACCGAAATTGCCTATTATAACAACTGCTATGAATAAACCGGTGCTGTTCACAGTCATATCCATGGTTACAAGAAAAAGAAATACTACCACGAAGTTTATTATGAATGAAAGTGCTGAGTTGAAGATGAGTTTTCCCAGCAATACAGCTCTTGAGTTTGCTGTAAGCTTAAGTACAAATGATGTGCCTCTGTCTTCTTCGGCAACGAACACCCGCGAAAGTCCGCTTGAGTTGGAAAAGAAGATTATTATCCATAGCAGACCCGCTTGAAGCTCATTCGAAAGCTTCTCCTCACCAAGAGAGAATTTAATAATAGAAATGGTAACGATGATGAACATAATAAGACCGTTTATCGAGTACCTTGTGCGTATCTCGGAACGGAAATCTTTCATGCATATTGCCAGTGCCTGTCTTAACACAGTGACCTAATGATTCTCCTTCCCGTTGGGTGGATTAAGGTTTATCTCTTTTTCACATAAAGAACGCTCATGCTCATCATTTGTAGCAATAATTAGTATGTTTTGATTTTTATATTCTTCACAAAGCCGGTCTATTATTTCTACCCCTTGTGCATCAAGATTACTGGTAGGTTCATCGAGGAGCAATATCCGGGGTTGATGCATTATGGCAAATGCAACCTTTAGTCTCTGTTTCATTCCGGATGAGTATATTTTCACGGGGTCATTTCTTCTATCATACAGACCCACTCTTTCCAGTTCATTACTTATGAGTTCTGCTGGGATACCTCTCACGCGGCTGACAAAATGGAGATTCTCATATCCCGTGAATTCATCGTAGAGGTTCAGGTAGGGCGATACCAATCCGATGTACTTATAATACTCGCTCCGTTCGATCGGCTTATTGTCTATCTTAAAATCCACGCTGCCCGATGTTTGCACAAGAACGTTCGCCAGTATCTTGATAAGCGTCGATTTACCCGATCCGTTCCTTCCGGTGATAGCAAGCGAATCACGGTTAGATAGCGAAAAATTCAGGTCTTTGAAGATAGTCCTGCGGTCAAAATTTTTTTTAAGCTTGTTTATTTCCAGTGACAGTGGGAGGGGATTAATTGGTGTTTCAGCCATGCAAACCGTTTTTATCTTGGTGATTTATTGGGCTGATTGATTGCTAGGCGTTGATTCCTCCGCTCGAGGGCTTCATTATAGCGTTTTTTCTCTTCGGGAGATTCCGGAATAACAGGAGGAACCATAGTCTTCTTACCGGTAACTTTATCCACCCCGACGAAAGTGAAGTAAGCACTGTTCGCGTGTTTAATTTCGCCTGTTTCAATATCTTCGGTTTCAACCCGCACCCCTACTTCCATAGATGTATTAAATGTCCTGTTTACTGACGCTTTCAACGTAACTATCTCTCCGAGCTTTATCGGTGTGTGGAAAGTAAGTTTATCGACAGCTGCGGTAACTGCTATGCGGTTGCAGTGCTTCGAAGCAGCTATAGCCGTTGCGATGTCCATCCAGTGCATCAGGCGTCCCCCCAGCAGGTTATTCATCACGTTAGTATCATTGGGCAATACCAGTTCTATCATGGTAACCTGTGAATCTTTTACAAATTTCTGTTCGGGCATGAGAGTTTTAATCTTATGAAAGAAGTTGTTTAAGTTTATCCGCAGACGATTTCAATTTACTGTTCGGGAAAAGTTTATAAAATTTGTCAAGTACTATTCCAGCTTCGCTGAATTTTTTTGCGTTAATCAATGCTTCAGCCTGTCCAAGCATTGCAGCTTCCGCCCAATCGGATTCTATATAGTTTTCACACACATTATTAAAATAAATGGCTGCGGACTTGTAATCGTCCATTTTCATGTAAAGCTCTGCTGTCCAGTAATCTTTGTAAGCAAGCTTGTTCCTCAATTCGTGTAATTTGCTTTCAGCGTCAGGTACATTCTTATCGCCGGGGTATGCATCTACAAATGATTGTAATTCGCTGATCGCATACATAGTATAATCCTGATCGAGGGGAAATTTGGGAGAAAGTTGATAATAGCATAGACCAAGCTTGTACCTTGCTTCGGAAATGAGCGGGCTGAGAGGATAGTTCTTAAGCATGGTTTCGAATTCATAAGCGGAAAGTATGTACTCTTTCTTGTAATAGTACGAGTCGCCCAGATAGTATTCTACCCGGTCTGAAATGTTTGTTCCGGGGAATTTTACTTTTATAAAGGAAAAGTCTTCTATGGCATCAAGGTATTCTTTATTATCATATTTTGCTTTTGCAATCCTGAAAGCTTGTTCGGGATCATCGGTATTTATATCTTTACCGGGGGTAGATGAACAACCGATGTACATTACTGAAAATACAGCAAACAGCATGAGATTTATATAAAATAATTTTTTCAATTTTTATCTTGTTCTGATTGTGAAAAA